>NZ_JARBAE010000020.1:0-128983 GCF_033795305.1 Streptomyces sp. AK02-01A | reverse complement strand
GGTGAAGGGGGTCGTGCAGGGGTGGTGTCCGGGACGTAAAGCGTGATTTGTGGCGCTCGACAGCCTGTCACTGGATTGCCGGGCCGCACGCGCCGTAAATCATGCAGTCCAGGACACCACCGCGGAACGACACCCGGCGACAACCCGCACGGAACCACCGGCCCGCACCCACAACGGACCGTACAAGCCCGCAACCCGCGCCGGAGGCGACCCGCAACCCCCGCCGGACGGCGCACCTCAGGACTTGTAGATCGCTTCGATCTCGTCCGCGAACGCGTTCGCCACCACCGTCCGCTTCAGCTTCAGCGACGGCGTGATGTGCCCCGCCTCCTCCACGAACTGCGTGGCCAGCACGCGGAACTTCCGTACCGACTCCGCCTTGGACACCGCCGCGTTGCCCTCGTCCACCGCTCGCTGGATCTCCGCCAGCAGGTCCGGGTCCCCGCGCAGCGTCTCCGGCGTCGAATCCGCCGGTTTGCCGTGGTCCGCCGCCCAGCGGCCCAGGAACTCCTCGTCCAGCGTGATCAGCGCGCCCACGAACGGCCGGCCGTCGCCGACCACCATGCACTCCGCGATCAGCGCGTGCGCCCGGATACGGTCCTCGATCACCGCGGGCGCGACGTTCTTGCCGCCCGCGGTCACCAGGATCTCCTTCTTCCGGCCCGTGATCGTGAGATAGCCGTCCTCGTCGAGCGTGCCGATGTCACCGGTGTGGAACCAGCCGTCGGCCAGCGCCTCCGCGGTGGCCTCCTCGTTGTTCCAGTAGCCCGTGAAGAGGTGTTCGCCGTGCAGCAGGACCTCGCCGTCGTCCGAGATCCGCACGACCGAGCCCGGCAGCGGCTGTCCGACCGTGCCGATCTTCTGCCGGTCCCACGGGTTGAACGCGGTGGCGGCGCAGGACTCCGTCAGGCCGTATCCCTCCAGCACGGTGAAGCCGGTCCCGCGGAAGAAATGGCCCAGCCGCTCGCCCAGCGGGGCGCCGCCGGAGATGGCGTACTCGCCGCGCCCGCCGAGCACCGCGCGCAGCTTGCGGTAGACGAGCCGGTCGAAGATCTTGTGCCGGATCCTGAGGCCGAGGGAGGGGCCCTGCCGGGTGGACAGCGCGCGGCTGTACGCGATCGCCGTGTGGGCGGCCTTGTCGAAGATCCGGCCCTTGCCGTCCGCCTGGGCTTTGGCGCGCGCCGCGTTGTAGACCTTCTCGAAGACGCGCGGCACGCCGAGGATCAGGGTCGGCCGGAAGGTGGCCAGTTCCTCGGTGAGGTTCTTGATGTCGGGCACGCAGCCGAGCTTGATCGGTGCCATCACGGCGGCCACTTCGACGAGCCGTCCGAAGACATGCGCGGCCGGGAGGAAGAGCAGCACGGAGCATTCGCCCGTGCGGAAGAGGGGTTTGAGGCGCTCCACGGCGTTCCCGCACTCCGCGAAGAAGCTGCGGTGTGTCAGCACGCAGCCCTTGGGACGGCCGGTGGTCCCGGAGGTGTAGACGATCGTCGCCGGGTCGTCGGCCTTCGCGGTCGCGGCGCGCTCGTCGACCGCCGCGTCCGTGATCTCCGCACCGGCCGAGATCAGCTCGTCGACACCGCCCTTGTCGATCTGCCAGATGTCCCGCAGGACGGGCAGTTCCTGGCGTACGGACTCGACCGTCACCGCGTGCGCGGCGGTCTCCACGATCACCGCGACCGCGCCCGAGTCGCCGAGCATCCACTGCACCTGCTCGGCCGAACTGGTCTCGTACACCGGCACGGTGACCGCGCCGGCGCTCCAGATCGCGAAGTCGAGCTGCACCCATTCGAAGCGGGTGCGCGCCATCAGCGCGACCCGGTCGCCGGGCCGGATGCCCGCCGCGATCAGGCCCTTGGCGGCGGCCCGCACCTCGGCGAGGAACTGCGTGGCGGTGACATCGGTCCATGCGCCGGCCACCTTGCGGCCGAGGACGGCCACATCGGGATGCTGAGCGGCATTGCGGCGGATGAGATCCGTCAGGTTGCCGTCCGAGGGGACCTCGTACAGGGCCGGAAGGCTGAACTCGCGCAAGACTGCTGCTCCTCATCGGGCGCCGGCGCCACGGCTCTGTGTGACGCGCCGGCCGCGGTCCAAGATCGGGCAGGTGCTCCGGGGTGAGCACGACCGGACTGCCCGGACGTTACCCATCGGTACTGACTACGGATAGAGGGCCCCCGCCAGATGTTCCGTGCGTCACACGATTTCTTCGGTACTTCGCGCACAGTAGTCCACACCTCTGACAGCGCGGAAGGAACCGCAGGTCCGGGCCTGTCCACCGAGGCCGGGACAAACGTTCTAGGGTGATCGTCATGCGCGGTATGCGAGTCAATGTGATCAGCGATGTGCACGGGAACACGCGCGGTCTCACGAGGGCGGGTGAGGGCGCCGATGCCCTCATCTGCCTTGGCGACCTCGTCCTCTTCCTCGACTACGCGGATCACTCGCGCGGTATCTTCCCGGACCTCTTCGGCGTCGCGAACGCCGACCGGATAGTGGAGCTGCGCACCGCACGGCGCTTCGAAGAGGCGCGTGACCTGGGCCGGGAGCTGTGGGACGGGCTGGACATCGATCCGGCCGCCGCCATCGAAGGAGCGGTACGGCGTCAGTACGCCGAAATGTTCGCGGCGCTGCCCACTCCGACGTACGCCACGTACGGCAATGTCGACATCCCGTCCCTCTGGCCCGAGTACGCGGGGCCGGGCATCACTGTCCTCGACGGTGAGCGCGTCGAACTGGGCGGCTGGGTCTTCGGTTTCGTCGGCGGCGGGCTGCGCACGCCCATGCGCACGCCGTACGAGATCTCCGACGAGGAGTACGCCGCCAAGGTCGAGGCGCTCGGACACGTCGACGTGCTCTGTTCGCACATCCCGCCCGAGGTGCCCGAGCTGACGTACGACACGGTGGCCCGCCGCTTCGAGCGCGGCAGCCGCGCTCTGCTGGACGCCATCCGCCGTACCAGGCCCCGTTACGCGCTCTTCGGCCATGTGCATCAGCCGCTGTCGCGACGTATGCGCGTCGGCGCCACGGAGTGCGTGAATGTCGGTCACTTCGCCTCGACCGGACGGCCGTGGACCCTGGAATGGTGACGGGCGCCTTCGCGATAGCCTGCACACCGCGTACCCGGTACTGGTACAGACCCACCACACACCCCTGAGCGACCTTCTTCTCGCTTCGCTGGGGAGACCCCATCTGGAGGAGCACGGCGATGGCGGAACACACGAGTTCGAGCATCACGATCGAGGCGGCACCGGCCGACGTCATGGACGTGATCGCCGACTTCGCCCGCTATCCGGAGTGGACCGGCGAGGTGAAGGAGGCCGAGGTGCTCGCCACCGACGCCAAGGGCCGCGCCGAGCAGGTCAGGCTGGTGCTGGACGCCGGAGCGATCAAGGACGACCACACGCTCGCCTACACCTGGACCGGTGACGACGAGGTGAGCTGGACGCTGGTGAAGTCCCAGATGCTGCGCGCCCTGGACGGCTCCTACTTCCTCGCGCCCGTCGGCGACGACCGCACCGAGGTCACCTACCGGCTGACCGTCGACGTCAAGATCCCGATGCTCGGCATGATCAAGCGCAAGGCGGAGAAGGTCATCATCGACCGCGCGCTGGCCGGCCTGAAGAAGCGCGTCGAGTCCGTCCCCGGAGCCTGAGCGATGCGTACGGTTCTCGTCACCGGCCCCGGCGGCGCGGGCCGTACCACGATCGCCGCGGCGACCGCACTGGCCGCGGCCCGTCGCGGCGGGCGCGTCCTGCTGCTCTCCGGTGACGCGCTGAGCGACCAGCTCGGCACCTCGGTGGGTGCCGAGCCCACCGAGGTGGCGGACGGCCTGTGGGCGGCGCGTATCGACTCCGGCGAGCACTTCCGCACGGAGCTGCTCGCCTTCCAGGAGCGGGCCGCCGCCGGACTCGACCTGCTGGGCGCCCGGAAACTGGCCGGCGAGGAACTCACCGAGCTGCCGGGCAGCGAACAGTTCGCGCTGCTCCACGCGCTGCGCCGGGCCGAGGCCGGCGGCTGGGACATCCTGGTCGTCGACATGCCGCCGCTGCGGGAAACCCTGGCCCTGCTGGCCCTGCCCGAGCAGCTACGCCGCTATCTGCGCCGTCTGCTGCCACCGGAACGGCAGGCGGCCCGTGCGCTGCGACCGCTGATGGCCCAGCTCGCCGGTGTGGCGATGCCGTCGCAGTGGCTGTACGAGACCGCCGCGCGCCGGGACGCCGAGCTGGCCGCCGTCCAGTCGCTGATCGAGGACAGGACGACCACCCTGCGGCTGGTCGCGGAGCCGGGGCCCGCGGCGGCGGAGACCCTCCGTGTCGCCCGCACGGGAGCGGCCCTGTACGGACTGCGTGTCGACGCGCTCGTGGCGAACCGGATACTGCCCCACGACGGCGGCGGTCCCTGGCTCGCGACGCTCGTCGCCCAGCAGCGGAAATGCCTGGACGCCTGGTACGAGCAGTGGCCGCCCGACGCGTCCCTCCGCGCGGTGCACCACCTGGGCCGGGATCCGCACGGGCTCGACGACCTCACTCTGCTCGACAGCGGATCGGCCTCCAGCGCCTCCGCGCACGCGGCCGGCGGTCTGATCAGGGACGACGGACTCGCGGTGGAACCGGACGACCGGCTTCCGCGACCGGCCGACGATCCGTGGCGGGTCGAGGACCGGCTCGCCGAGGACGATCTGCTCGTCTGGTGCCTGCCGCTGCCCGGAGCGGTCAAGGGCGAGCTGTCCCTGGTGCGCCGGGACGACGAACTCCTGCTCACCGTCGGCCCGTTCCGCCGGATCGTTCCTCTGCCGTCCGCGCTGCGCCGCTGCACCGTCACCGGCGCGGCCCTCACGGACGGCGAGCTGCGGGTGAGATTCGCTCCCGACCCCGCTCTGTGGCCGCGTACGGACTGAACGGCGGAGCACCGTTCGGGTACCGTCGAGGTAAAGAACCGTTTCGCTGCCCATGGCGGACGGACCTGTCCCTGACGCGCAGGAGCATCCCATGAGCGAAGCCACCGAGCGCCCCGCCGCAGACTCGGACGCCTGGGCCACGGCGTGCGCCGAGGATCTCGAAGAGGAGAAGCTGCGCCGCCGCGCCACCTACGGACCCGCGCCCGCCTCCGCCGCCGAGGAGCTGCGCAAGCTCGTCGACGCCGTCGCGGACAAGGTGTCCTCGCTCCAGAACCCGCTGCTGGGCATGGCCGCGCAGGGCGCCGTCCAGCAGTTCATCAACCAGGCCAAGGCGGCCGTCGAGCCGGTGATCGAGCGCAATCCCGGAGTCTTCGACCATCTCGCCGCGGCCGGGAACGAACTGCTCGCCGCGTACCGCTCCGCCGTCGAGGGCCAGGAGACCCGCTGGACCCGGGGCCCGGCTCCCTCGTCCCGCGCCACGGACGCCGCACATGACACGGAGAAGTCCGACGACCCCACGGACCCCAGGGACGAAGGACCTGGTCCGGGCGGCCACATCGACCTGGACTGACAGCCGGGTGCCGGCCCTCCCTCGGGTACGGTTGGCCATAGCGGGGCTCGACCGAAAACTGAGGGACACATGGGACTCACCATCGGCGTCGACATCGGCGGCACGAAGATCGCGGCCGGCGTGGTCGACGAAGAGGGCACCATCCTGGAGACGCACAAGGTGCCCACCCCGCCGACCTCCGAAGGCATCGTCGACGCGATCTGCGCGGCTGTCTCCGGTGCCGGCGAGGGGCACCAGATCGAGGCGGTCGGTATCGGCGCCGCCGGCTACGTCGACGACAAGCGCGCCACCGTCCTCTTCGCGCCGAACATCAACTGGCGGCACGAGCCGCTCAAGGACAAGGTCGAGCAGCGGGTCGGCCTGCCGGTCGTCGTGGAGAACGACGCCAACGCCGCCGCGTGGGGCGAGTACAAGTTCGGGGCCGGGCAGGGCCACGACGACGTCATCTGCATCACCCTGGGCACCGGCCTGGGCGGCGGCATCATCATCGGCAACAAGCTGCGGCGCGGACGCTTCGGTGTGGCGGCCGAGTTCGGGCACATCCGGGTCGTGCCCGACGGTCTGCTGTGCGGCTGCGGCAGCCAGGGCTGCTGGGAGCAGTACGCGTCCGGGCGCGCTCTCGTCCGGTACGCGAGGCAGCGCGCCAACGCGACGCCGGAGAACGCCGAGATCCTGCTCAGTCTCGGCGACGGCACACCGGAAGCGATCGAGGGCCGCCATGTCAGCGCCGCGGCCCGCGCCGGTGACCCGGTGGCCGTCGACTCCTTCCGCGAGCTGGCCCGTTGGGCGGGCGCCGGTCTCGCGGATCTGGCCTCGCTCTTCGACCCGTCGGCCTTCATCGTCGGCGGAGGTGTCTCGGACGAGGGCGAGTTGGTCCTCGATCCGATCCGCAAGTCCTTCCGGCGCTGGCTGATCGGCGGCGAGTGGCGTCCGCACGCCCAGGTGCTCGCCGCTCAACTGGGCGGCGAAGCAGGGCTGGTGGGCGCCGCGGACCTGGCGAGACAGGGCTGATTCAAGTGCGACTGTGCCCGCCGTACCTCATCCGGGGTGCGGCGGGCACAGCCGTGTCCGGGCACGGCGGTGTCGGCTCGTACCGCCGTCGCCTCCTCACGTATCGTGTGACGAATGGTGAAGCCCACGCTGCCCGACTCCCGTACCGAGCCGGACGGTTCGGCGGTGATCCGGGTGCTCAGTTACAACATCCGCTCGATGCGCGACGACCGGGAGGCGCTGGCCCGGGTGATCCAGGCGTGCGCGCCGGATCTTGTCTTCATCCAGGAGGCGCCCCGCTTCTTCCGCTGGCGCAAGCGCGCGGCCTGGCTGGCCGCGCACACCGGTCTGGTGGTCCTCAGCGGCGGTGCCACCGCGTCCGGGCCGCTGCTGCTGTGCTCGATGCGCGCCACGGTCGAGCGGACCGAGGACATCCTGCTGCCGCTCACTCCTGGCCTGCACCGGCGCGGCTTCGCGACCGCGGTGGTACGGATCGGGCGGGCCCGGATGGGGCTGCTGAGCTGCCATCTGAGCCTGCGGAGCGACGAACGGTACGCGCAGGCGGGAATGGTGCTGGACCGGCTCAAGGCGATGGACGTGCCGTACGCGATCGCGGCCGGCGACATCAACGAAGGCCCGGCCGGGCCCGGTTTCCGGCTGCTGGCCGGCGAGCTCCGGGACTGCTGGGCGGCTGAGCCATGGGGTGACGAGTACACCTCGACGCCTGCGAACCCGCGTCAGCGCATCGACGCCGTCTTCGCCACCGAGGGCGTCGACGTCCTCGGCTGCGGCGTGCCGAGAGACGTGCCCGGTCTGACCGAGGACGATCTGAGGGCGGCCACCGATCACCTTCCGGTGCTGGCCGCCCTCCGCGTGCCCGCGTCCTGAAGCCGTAACCGGCTCCGGGACGCGCGGGTCAGACGACGGCGCCGCGGCCCGGGTCGTCGTCCTCGTCGTCGCCGTGTCCCATCCGCGCCACCAGAGTGGCGAAGCCACCCAGGAAACCGCCGATGCAGACGGTGGTCAGCCACCAGGTCATCTCCCACTGGAGCAGTACGGCGACCAGCATCAGCACCGGGCCGCCGATCACCGCGAGCCAGGCGAACTTGGCCGTCACATCGGACTCCGGCAGCGGCGGCGGCTCCGGCGGGACGAAATGTCCCTCGTCGCCGTCGTCGAGGTCGTCCTCCTGCGGCTCGGCCACCTGATAGTCGCGCGGGCCGCCGACACCGGGCGCGAAGACCACCGAGCCGCCCAGAGCGGGCTTCGGGTCCTCCTGTTCCTTCTCCGGAGCCGCGGGCTCCGGGTCCGGATCCGGCTTGGACCTGTTCCGCTCGCTCTCCAGCACGGCGAGACCCTCGACCGACTTGAACGGCTTGGCGCCCGGCGGATCCGCCGGCTCCTCGCCGTATCCGGCCACGATCGCGGCCCAGGCCGCGTCCTCGTCGATCGGCTGCGGCTCACGGTCCGCGTCATGCTCAGCCACCGGTAGTGCTCCCCTTCTTCCCGACACTCGGAGCGAGCCGGCTCATGAACGCGTGACTCTCCTCGAAAATCCGCTCCGCGTCATGGTCCAACGTCGCCACGTGGTAGCTCTGTTCCAGCAGGATCTCCCGGACATCCGCCGACGAGACACGGCTGAGGACCCGGGCCGAGTCCGCCGGCGGCACCACATGGTCCTGCGGGCTGTGCAACAGCAGCAGCGGCTGAGTGACCTGGGGCAGCGCACCGTCCACCAGCCGGAAGAAATTCCGCAGGGAGTGGGCGGCGTGCAGCGGCACCCGGTCGTAGCCGAGCTCCTCGCCGCCCTCCTTGGCGATGTCGTTCGTCAGCCCCTTGGTGCTGGGTACCAGATGGCGGACGACCGGAAGGGCGTAGGCGACCGCTCCGTGCACCTTGACCGCAGGGTTGACCACGACGACTCCACTGATCGCCGGGCCGTGCTTCGCGGCGAGCCGCAGCGCCAGCGCCCCGCCCATCGAGAGCCCGAGGACGAAGACCTGGGCGCACCGCTCCAGCAGCTCCCGCAGCGCCCGGTCCACCTCCGCGTACCAGTCCTGCCAGCCGGTGAGCTGCATGTCCTGCCAGCGCGTGCCGTGACCGGGCAGCAGCGGCAGGGAGACGGTCAGTCCGCGCGCGGCCAGATACTCGGCCCATGGGCGCAGCGACTGCGGGGAACCGGTGAATCCGTGACAGAGAAGGACGCCGACCTCGCCGCCCTCATGGCGGTACGGCTCGGCTCCAGGAAGGACCGGCACCGGGGTCTCCTGTTCGTGAGGCTCGGGAAGATGTACTTCACCGTACGCGACCGGACCGACACCGACCAGGTCCGTCGGTCCTCATGAAGGAGAGGACCGGCCACCCACGCGTTAAGGTCTGTGCGACAGCACACAGGAGGCATCCGAGTTGATCTACGGCGCAATGAAGTTCTCCATCGGCGGGTCCTTGAAGCTTGCCTTCAGACCCTGGGTGGAGGGCCTTGAGAACATTCCCGCCGAGGGGCCGGCGATCCTCGCGAGCAACCATCTGTCGTTCTCGGACTCGTTCTTCCTTCCGGCCGTGCTCGACCGCAAGGTCACCTTTATCGCCAAGGCCGAGTACTTCACCTCGCCGGGTCTCAAGGGCAAGCTCACCGCGGCCTTCTTCAAGGGCGTCGGACAGCTTCCCGTCGACCGCTCCGGCGCGCGCGGCGCCGGTGAGGCGGCGATCAACAGCGGGATAAAGGTCCTGGAGAGCGGTGAGCTCTTCGGTATCTATCCGGAGGGCACCCGCTCGCCCGACGGCCGTCTCTACCGTGGCAAGCCGGGCGGCCTGGCACGCGTGGCGCTCGGCTCGGGTGCGCCGGTCATCCCGGTCGCCATGATCGACACCGAGAAGATCCAGCCGCCCGGCAAGGTCATGCCCAAGCTGATGCGCCCGGGGATCAGGATCGGCAAGCCGCTGGACTTCAGCCGCTACCAGGGCATGGAGGGCGACCGCTTCATTCTGCGATCGGTGACCGACGAGGTCATGTACGAGATCATGAAGCTTTCGGGCCAGGAGTACGTGGACATCTACGCGACGGCGGCCAAGCGGCAGTTGGCCGAAGCGGCCAAGACGGCGGGGCCGGCCGGCGAGTGAGCCGAAGGGCGCGCCGCTGTCGAAAGGGAGAGCGCGCGGAGGTTCGTGAGGAACGAACGAATCGAGCACGGTCGACCGTCGGCAGTGGCATGAGGCGCCTGGAGGTGAACCGAGCCCTGAAAATGGGGGTGTGTGAGGCGAAGGGCGCGCCGCTGTCGAAAGGGAGAGCGCGCGGAGGTTCGTGAGGGCTGTGGTGGATATGCGGCTTCGCCGCGTGGCCGAATCGAGCACGGTCGACCGTCGGCAGTGGCATGAGGCGTCCGGAGGCGAACCGAGCCACAAAAAAGAGGGGGGCCGTGTGCTGATGAGGATGTCCGTCGAGCAGCCGCTGTGGCGCGCGTTGAGTGCCTACCGCCTTCTGACGATGGTCTACGCGGTCCTCCTCTTCGTCTACGAGCGCCAGCGCTTCGAGCGGCCCTGGGTCGCCGCCGGCTTCCTGACCGTCCTGGCCGTCTGGACCCTGGCCACACTGCCCAAAGTGGCCAACGCCGAGAGCTGCACCAGGCGTTTCCTGGTCGCCGATCTCACCCTGGCCCTCACCGGAATTCTGCTCACGCCGCTGGCCGACGCCCACGCCCAGCAGATCGACGAGCCCACGCTGCCTTCGATATGGACCGCGGGCTCGGTCCTCGCCTTCGCCGTCAAGGGCGGCTGGCGCTGGGCCTGTGTCGCCTCGTCCTTTGTCGCCGTGGCCAATCTCGTCGAGCGCGCCCATCCCAGCCGGGACACGCTCCACAATGTCCTGCTCGTCTGGGTCGCCTCCATCGCCATCGGTTATGTCGTCGAGGTCGCACGCGCCTCCGAGCGCACGCTCGCCCGCGCCTTGGAGATCGAGGCCGCGACGCGGGAGCGCGAGCGGCTGGCCCGCGACATCCATGACAGCGTGCTCCAGGTCCTGGCGATGGTGCAGCGGCGCGGTACGGCCCTGGGCGGCGAGGCCGCGGAGCTCGGCCGGATGGCGGGCGAGCAGGAGGTCGCCCTGCGGACCCTCGTTTCCAGCGGGCTGGTGCCCGCGACTCGTGCGCCGGAGGACGCCGCGCGGCGTCCCGGCGTCTCTGCCGCCGGGGGTGGCGAGGAGCGGTCGGAGGAGCCGGAGTTGTGTGATCTGCGCTCGCTCCTCGCGCCGTACGCGAGCTCGAAGGTCACCTTCGCGGAGCCCGGCGCGCCTGTGCTGCTCGACGCCGGGCCGGCCGGTGAGCTGGCGGCGGCTGTCAGTGCCGCCCTGGACAATGTCGGCAGACACGCGGGAGCCGGTGCCCGCGCCTGGATCCTGGTCGAGGACTGGCCGGAGGAAGTGATCGTGACCGTCCGGGACGACGGTCCGGGCATCCCCGAGGGACGGCTGGCCCAGGCCGAGGGCGAGGGACGTCTTGGCGTCGCCCTCTCGATCCGTGGCCGGCTGCGGGAGCTGGGAGGCACGGCGGAGCTGATCTCGGTGCCGGGGCAGGGTACGGAAGTCGAATTGAAGGTTCCACGGGGACGGGGGAAGGCGGCGCGATGAGCGAGCGGAGCGCGGTGGAGACGGAGCAGCCGGTCAGGGTGATGGTGGTCGACGACCATCCGATGTGGCGGGACGCCGTCGCCCGTGATCTGGACGCGGCCGGTTTCGAGGTGGTGGCGACGGCGGGAGACGGCCATCAGGCGGTGCGCCGGGCGAAGGCCACCGTCCCGGCGGTGCTTGTCCTCGACCTCAACCTGCCCGGTATGCCAGGGGTTCAGGTCTGCAAGGAGCTGGTCGGTTCCCAGCCGGGACTGCGTGTCCTGGTGCTCTCCGCCAGCGGGGAGCACGCCGATGTCCTGGAGGCGGTGAAGTCCGGCGCCACCGGCTATCTGCTCAAGTCGGCCAGTACGGAAGAGCTGACCGACGCCGTGCGCCGTACGGCCGCCGGTGATCCCGTCTTCACTCCCGGTCTCGCCGGGCTGGTGCTGGGTGAGTACCGCCGGCTCGCCTCGGAGCCCGCGCCGGTCGCCTCCGGCGAGCGCGGCGCGCCGGAGCTCACCGAGCGGGAGACCGAGGTACTGCGGCTGGTCGCGAAGGGGCTCTCGTACAAGCAGATCGCCGAGCGCCTGGTCATCTCGCACCGCACCGTGCAGAACCACGTGCAGAACACCCTCGGCAAGCTGCAACTGCACAACCGCGTCGAGCTGGTGCGCTACGCCATCGAGCGCGGCCTCGACGACGTCTGAGCGGCCTCTCGGCGGCGAGGCCGCACCACCGCCTTCGAGGAGGAGCCGGGGCGGGCGCGCGCCCCGGCTCTCCGGCCTGCCGCGCTCAGCCCTGTCCGACGCGCGTGTCTCCGGCGCCCGCGCGGAGCACCTCGGTGAGCAGCTCGGAGACGATCGCCGGACCGTTCAGTGTGAGTACGGACTCGGGATGGAACTGCACCGAGGCGAAGCCCCTTCCCCGGAGCGCGTGCACCTCGCCGCTCTCCGCGTCGCGGCTCACCTCGATGCCGTGCGCGGCCAGTTCACCGGCCGTCGCGTCGTCGCAGCGCGCGGTATAGCTGTTGTAGAAGCCGACCGTCTCCTCCCGGCCGAAGAGGCTGATCGCGGTCTGCGCGCCCTGGTACGGAAGCCGTTTGCGTACGGTCTCCAGGCCCAGCTCGACAGCGATCAGCTCATGGCCGAGACAGACACCGAGCAGACCGTGCCGCCGGGCACGGATCAGTTCGGCGGTGAGCCCGCGCAGCAGCCGCATCTTCGGATCGGCGGCGTCCGCCGGATCGCCGGGACCCGGCCCCAGCACCACCGGGCCACGGTGCGCGAACACGGCCTGGCGCAGGCCCGGTTGGTCGTAGCGCCGTACCGTCACCTCCAGGCCGGAGGAGCGCAGCAGATGACCGAGCATCGCGGTGAAGGTGTCCTCGCCGTCGATGACCAGGGCGTGTCCGGTGAGGGTCGCGGGCCCGGTGCGCATCTTCAGCCAGAACGGCGCGAGGTTCGCGCGCCGGGCGTCCAGCGCGGCCCGCACCCGTGGATCGTCGGCGAGCCGCGGCCGTCCTGACTCGTCGCGCGGCCGTCCCGGACGCACTCCCAGCGCCGCGAGCACTCCCGCCGCCTTCGCATGGGTCTCGGCGACCTCGCCGGCCGGGTCCGAGTGGCGTACGAGCGTCGCTCCGACCGCCACACGCAGCCCGCCTTCGCGGTCGATGTCGGCGGTACGGATCAGGATGGGGGAGTCGAGGGTCCCCGCGCCGCCGGCGTCCCGCCCGATGAGCGCGAGTGCGCCCGCGTAGTAGCCGCGTCCACCGGTTTCATGGCGTTCGATGACCCGGCAGGCGTTCTGGACGGGCGAACCGGTGACCGTCGCCGCGAACATCGTCTCCTTGAGGACCTCACGCACATCGAGCGAGGACCGGCCGCGCAGTTCGTACTCGGTGTGGGCGAGATGCGCCATCTCCTTGAGCCGGGGACCGATCACCACGCCGCCGCGGTCGCCGACGGTGCACATCATCTTCAGTTCCTCGTCGACGACCATGGAGAGTTCCTCGGTCTCCTTGCGGTCGCCGAGGAAATCGAGCAGCCCTTCCGGGGTCGGACCCTCCGGCGGATAGCGGTAGGTCCCGCTGATCGGGTTCATCACGACCGTCCCGCCGCTCATCCGGACATGGACCTCGGGACTGGCACCGACGAGGGTGCGCTCGCCGGTGTGCACGACGAAGGTCCAGTACGCGCCACGCTCACCGGCGAGCAGCCGCCGGAAGAGGGCGAGGGCGTCGGCGCGGCCGAAGCCGGGGATCCGGCCCTCGAAGGTCCGCCGGATGACGAAGTTCGCGCCTTCGCCCCGGCCGATCTCGTCCTCGACGACCCGTCGGACGATCTCCGCGTACCGCTCGTCGTCGATGTCGAAGGCGCCGTCCTCGACCCGTACGTCATGGGCGGGCAGCCGGTCGAGTAGCTCGTCGAGGGACAGTTCGTACGTCTCGTCCGCGATCAGTACGGACAGCGGCGTCCCGTCGTCCCGGGCGCCGAAGCCGCGCTCCCTGATCTGCCGGAACGGCACCAGGGCGAGCGAGGGCCGGTCGCCCGCCGGGAGATCGGCGAGCAGACCGGCCTCGTGCACGGAGCCGATCAGCAGCTCCACGGTGTCGTGGTCCCGGCCCGGCGTGCGCCTGCGCAGCAGGGCGAAGGGCGGGCAGTCGTCGTCCAGGAGCCGGCGGACGAGTCCGTCGAGCGGCAGGTCGGGCATCTGAGGTGTTCCTTCCGGAGGAGAGGAACGGCCCGTCTCTCCGGTCCGAGCCCGGGAAACACGGAAGGCCGCCCCTCGGGCGGCCTTCGCGGTTCGTGGTGCGCGCGGTGAATCAGTGGGCCGCCGGACGAGCGGTCCACCACCAGGTCTGATTCGAATGCGCGAACATGCGAGGCACCTTAGCGCATCAGGTGCCGGGTTGTCCGGTTACGACCCTGGGCGCGCGGGTCCCGGCTCCCGCGGGCGCCGGACGTTCCACACTGTGAGCGCTGCCCGTGACACAGCCCGCGACCACGTAATCTGGAGCCGTGACAGTGAACGCTGAGAACCCCGCCGCCCATGTGCCCTCCTGGCAAGGTCTTCCCGCTGCCCAGCAGCCGGAGTATCCGGACCAGGAAGCCCTGCGCGAGGTCGTGGCCGAGCTGAAGTCGTATCCGCCGCTCGTGTTCGCGGGCGAGTGCGATCAGCTACGCGCCCGGATGGGAGCCGTCGCCAAGGGCGAGGCGTTCCTGCTGCAGGGCGGCGACTGCGCCGAGGCCTTCGACGCCGTCTCCGCGGACCAGATCCGCAACAAGCTGAAGACGCTGCTCCAGATGGGCGCCGTTCTCACCTACGCCGCTTCCGTGCCGGTGGTGAAGGTCGGCCGGATCGCGGGCCAGTACTCCAAGCCGCGTTCCAAGGGAACCGAGACGCGCGGCGGCGTGACGCTGCCGACCTACCGCGGCGACTCGGTCAATGGCTTCGCCTTCAACGAGAAGGACCGGATCCCGGATCCGGAGCGGCTCAAGCGGATGTACAACGCGTCCGCCGCGACGCTCAATCTGGTCCGCGCCTTCACCACCGGCGGTTACGCCGATTTGCGCCAGGTGCACGCCTGGAATCAGGACTTCGTGAAGTCGTCTCCGTCCGGGCAGCGCTACGAGCAGCTCGCGCGTGAGATCGACAACGCGCTGAACTTCATGAAGGCCGCGGGCACCGACCCGGCGGAGTTCCGCACGGTCGAGTTCTACTCGTCGCACGAGGCGCTGCTGCTGGACTACGAGTCCGCGCTGACCCGCGTCGACTCGCGTACGGGCCGGCTGTACGACGTCTCGGGTCATATGGTCTGGATCGGTGAGCGCACCCGCCAGCTCGACGGCGCGCACATCGAGTTCGCCTCGAAGATCAACAATCCGATCGGGATCAAGCTCGGCCCGTCGACGACCGTCGACGAGGCGCTCACCTACATCGACCGGCTCGACCCGGACCGTGAGCCGGGCCGGCTGACCTTCATCGTCCGGATGGGCGCCGACAAGGTCAGGGACAAGCTGCCCGAGCTGGTCGAGAAGGTCACGGCCTCCGGCGCCACGGTGGCGTGGGTGACCGACCCGATGCACGGCAACACCTTCGAGGCGGCGTCCGGCCACAAGACGCGCCGCTTCGACGACGTGCTCGACGAGGTGAAGGGCTTCTTCGAGGTCCACAAGGGCCTCGGCACCCACCCGGGCGGCATCCATGTCGAGCTGACCGGCGACGATGTCACCGAGTGCGTGGGCGGCGGCGACGAGATCTTCGTCGACGATCTGCACCAGCGCTACGAGACGGCGTGCGACCCGCGTCTGAACCGCAGCCAGTCGCTGGACCTGGCGTTCCTGGTCGCCGAGATGTACCGCGACCAGTAGGCGGCGGGGCGGACACACATACGACGGTGGGGCGCGGATCGATGTGATTCGCGCCCCACCGTCGTGTCCGTGGCTTTTGCGTACCGCGAGTCACAGGTAAGGTTAGGTTTGCCTCACCGGAGAGTCCGGGCGGCCTGAACCAACGACCTCGCCGGGAGGTGAACCGCGTGTACGTCTGCTCATGCTTCGGTATCACCGAGACGCAGGTCAGGGAGCACGCGGAAGCCGGTGCGTGCACTCCGCGTCAGATAGCGTCGGCCAGCAAGGCCGGCACCGACTGCGGTTCGTGCGTCCGCCATATCCAGTCGATCCTCGGCCGAGGCGGCTGCCCGCGCCGTGAGCTGCTCGGTCAGGCCGGGGCCGCTTTCCGGGCGCCGGTGGACGGTACGGCGGCGGCTCCGGCCGCCGGTCTGGGTGAAGCCGCGTAGGCACGAAGCCGCGTAGGCGTCGGCGCTTGGTGTCAACTGTCCGGCTGTTCGATGACCTGGGCGATGTAGAGCGCCTCGCCGAGCTTCTCGACCAGTGCGAGCTGGGTGTCGAGATAGTCGATGTGGTGTTCCTCGTCCGCCAGGATCGACTCGAAGATGCCTTTCGACGTGTGGTCGTCCTTGACCCGCATGACATCGATCCCGCGCTTCAGACGGTCGATCGCCTCCACCTCGACCTGCCGGTCGGCCTGGAACATCTCGGTGACGGTCTGGCCGACGCGCACATGGAAGAGCCGCTGGTAGTTCGGCAGGGCCTCCAGGAAGATGATCCGGTCGGTGAGCAGCTCGGCGTGCCTCATCTCGTCGAAGGACTCGGCCCGGGTGTACTTGGCGAGCTTTGTCCAGCCGAAGTTCTCCTGCAGCTTCGCGTGCAGGAAGTACTGATTGATCGCGGTCAACTCGGCGGTCAGTTGCTCATTGAGAAACTCGATGACCTCGGGGTCGCCCTGCATCGCGGCGCTCCTTCCAGGCGAGTGACGAGGCAGAATGCGCGCATCCTCGCACGGTGATCAGTGACCGTCCAGTAAGGGCGAGCTTAATATGAATTGACCGAATTGGATCGGGCCTGGTCATGACCATCCCTTCCTGTCTGTCACCATGGACGGCATGGGTCAGCCGGAAAGCCGGAAATATCACGAGCCGGAACAGTCCGAGCTACCACCGGGGCAGCGACTGCAGCGCGGCTGGCCGGTCACCCATTACGGGCCCGTACCCAAGTTCAAGCCGGACCGGTGGGAGTTCCGGGTCTTCGGCGCCACCGCCGACGGTGACAAGCACTGCTGGAACCACGAGGAATTCTCGGCGCTGGGCTTCTCGACGGTGGTCGCCGATCTGCACTGCGTGACGAAATTCAGCATGGTGGGGGCCGAATGGGGCGGTGTGCCCGCCCGTACGGTCCTCGAACTCGCACCGCCGGCGTCAAGCGTCACGCATGTCATGGTCTGGGCCGAGTACGGCTTCAGCTCCAATCTGCGGCTCGCCGACTTCGTGTCCGACCGTACGATGTTCGCCACCCACAAGGACGGCGAGCTGCTCACCGCCGAGCACGGTTTTCCGGTGCGGCTCGTCGTCCCGCAGCTCTATGCCTGGAAGGGACCGAAATGGGTCCGGGGCGTGGAGTACATGACCGCCGACCGCCGCGGCTTCTGGGAGGAGCGCGGCTATCACAACATCGGTGACCCGTGGGCGGAGCAGCGCTATTCCTACCAGGAGGGCCCGGGAGACGGTCCCGAGCTCTGACCAGAGCGCGATCCCGGTGCGGCGATCAGCCGTCGCGCAGCTTCTTCAGCCGCTCCACGTCCGACACATGTCCTTCCTTGCCGCCCGGTGTCTCGATCACCAGCGGAACACCCTCGGTCGCCGGATGCGAGAACAGCTCACGGAACGGCTCCTCGCCGATGTGTCCCATCCCGATGTTCTCGTGACGGTCCTTGTGCGCGCCCGCCACGTCCTTGGAGTCATTGGCGTGGATCAGCTTGAGCCGGCCCTCGCCGACCGTGTCCACCAGCAGATCCAGCGTCTGCCGCATGCCGTGCGGGCCGCTGAGATCGTGTCCGGCCGCGAAGACATGGCAGGTGTCCAGGCAGATGCCCAGCTTCGGATGGGAGTCGAGCGCCTCGAAATACGGGCCGAAGTCCCAGGTCCTTGAGCAGAGCGAGAAGCCCTGGCCCGCGGTGGACTCCAGCAGCAGGAACGGGTCGTCGTCGGTCAGCTCGTCCAGGAGCGGCAGCATCCGCTCCCGTACCTGGGCCAGCGCCACCTCGCGCGTGCGGCCGCCGGTCGCCGAGCCGGTGTGCACGACCACACCCAGCGCGCCTATCTCACGGCCACGGCGCAGGCTGTGCCGCAGGGACTCCACCGACCTCTCGGCGGTCGCCTCGGTGTGCGAACCGAAATTGATCAAGTACGGTGCGTGCACATAGGCAGGGATGCCGCCGGCCGCGCATTCGGCACGGAACAGCTCGTCCTGCGCCGGATTCCCGGCGGAGGTGGCCCAGGCCCGGGGATTGGCGACGAAGACCTGGACGGTCTCCGCGCCCAGCTCGCGGGCGTAGGCCAGGCCGGTCGTGGCGAGGCCGCCGGCCACGGGGACATGGCCGCCGACGGGGTTGCGCATGGCGTCTCTAGATTCCTTCGGTCTTGATGGTGATGGTGCTGCCCTCCGGCGCCTCGTCGCCGCCCTCGACGGACTGCTCGGAGACCCTGTCGTCCAGGAACGGGAAGCTGCGGTCGACCTCGACCTGGAAGCCCGCTCCTTCCAGCAGGCTCCTGGCCTCCTTGGTCTTCAGCCCCGTGACATCCGGGACGGAGACCATCCGCGGTCCCTTGGACATCGTCAGCGTGACGGTGTCGCCCCGCGCCAGCCGGGCTCCCTCGGCCGGAGACTGCACGGCGACGGTGCCCTCCTCCTCGGGTGAGTCCACCTGGTCCGAGGCGATCCTGACCTGGAGGCCCGCCTCTTCGAGCTCGGCGGTCGCCTCGTCCACGGACTCACCGGTCACGTCCGTGACCTCGATGGCACTGCCCTTGCTGACGACCAGAGCGACACCGGAGTCCGGCCGGACCTCGCGGCCCGGCGCCGGGTCGGAGCTGATCACCGAGCCCTGCGCCACATCGTCGTCGAACGACCGCCTGACCACTCCGGCGGCCAGCCCGGTCTCCTTCAGCGTACGCCTGGCGTCATCGAGCGACGTGCCCGTGAGATCCGGGACCTGGACGACCTCCGGGCCCCGTGAGACGACGATGGTCACCGGACCGTCGCCGCGCACACGCGCGCGGGCTCCGGGATCGCTGCGCAGGACCGTGCCGCGCGCGAAGGTGTCGCTGAAGTCCCTGGTGACCTTCGCGGCGAGTCCCGCGTCGGCGAGCCGGTTCCTGGCCTCCCGCTCGCTCTGGCCGAGCAGCGAGGGAACGCGGCTGAACTGACCCGAATTGATGTACCAGACTCCGGAACCGATGCCGAGGACCAGCAGCACGGCCACGATCGACGCGATCACGCCTCGCCGGGGCAGCGCTCCTCGGCGGGTCCGCCGGCCCGGTGAGGAGCGGTCCGGCGGCGCCGTCTCCAGCAGGCTCGTGTGCTCGACCGGCGACTCGCGCCGCGGCTCGGCGGGCGTCTGCTCGGGACGTCCGGCGAAGGGGCGAGGGATCACCGACGTACGGTTCTCGGCTCCGGTGCCTGTTCCGGGCCTGGCCCGCGGCGGTACGGCGTCGAGCTGGACGTCGGTGAGTCTGGCGCGGGCTTCGCGGGCCAGCGCGAGCAGCGCCACCGCGTCATAGGGACGGGCGTCGGGGTTACGGGCGGTGGCCGCCGCGACCAGCGCGTCCAGCTCGACGGCGAGACCCGGGACGGCGGCGGACGGCGCGGGCACGTCCTCGTTGAGATGCAGATAGAGCACCTGGGCAGGGGTGTCTCCGGCGTGCGGCTTGGCGCCCGTCAGCATTTCGTGCAGGACGACTCCGCAGGCGTACACATCGACCCGGGTGTCCGAGGCGCCGGACTCGATCTGCTCGGGCGCGAGATACGACACCGTGCCGAGGACGGACCCGGTGGTGCTGGTGACATCGCCCACGGCCCGCACCAGACCGAAGTCCGCGACCTTGACCCGTCCGTCGTCTCCTATGAGGACGTTCTCGGGCTTCATGTCACGGTGGACGAAACCGGCGCGGTGCGCGGCGCCCAGCGCGGCGAGCACCGGCTCCAGGATGTCCAGCGCGGCCCGTGGCTGAAGAGCGCCACGCTCGCGCAGGACATCACGCAGAGTGCAGCCCGCGACGTACTCCATCGCCAGATAGACGTACGCGCCTTGCGCGCCCTGGTCGAAGACCGCGACCACATTGGGATGGGACAGCCGGGCCACCGACTTGGCCTCGCGGATGAAGCGCTCCACGAAGCTGGCGTCGGCGGCGAGGGCCGGATGCATGACCTTGAGGGCCAGGACCCGGTCCAGCCGGATGTCGACGGCCCGGTAGACCGTGGCCATGCCGCCGACGGCGATGCGGGCATCGACGCGGTAGCGGCCGTCGAGCACCTGCCCGACGATGGGATCCTGAAGGGTCGTATCCACGTCGGCGAGTCTACGATCCGCGGCGGACACTCCCGAAGCCCTGGGGCAGACCGGACACACTTCCGCAGCCGAGCCGTGACAGCGGCGGCCCGCTCCTCGCGGGACGGACCGGGCCGGTGGCCGCGCGGTGACGGCGCGTGAGCGGTGCCCGTACGGCTGACCGAGGAGCGCCACGCGTCACACGGTCCTGACACCGCCGGTATCCGGGAACGCCGGGCGCTCCGGGTCCAGCGCCGCCAGTCCCTCCGCCGGCGACGACGCCTCCGCGAAGTGCCGGCGCGGGATACGGCCGGCGCGGTACGCGAGCCGGCCCGCCTCCACCGCGTGCCGCATCGCCTCGGCCATCAGCACCGGCTCCTGCGCCCGGGTGACCGCCGAGGCCAGCATCACGGCGGCGCAGCCCAGCTCCATGGCGAGCGCCGCGTCCGAGGCGGTGCCCGCGCCCGCGTCCAGGATCACCGGCACCCGCGCCCGCGCCACGATCAGCTCGAAGTTGTGCGGATTGCGGATGCCCAGTCCGGAGCCGATCGGCGAGCCGAGCGGCATGATCGCGGCGCAGCCCACGTCCTCCAGCTTTCTGGCGAGCACCGGATCGTCGTTGGTGTACGGGAGGACCGTGAAACCGTCGTCGACCAGCGTCTCGGCGGCGTCGAGCAGCTCGATCGGGTCGGGCAGCAGGGTGCGTTCGTCCGCGACCACCTCCAGCTTGATCCAGTCCGTGCCGAGCGCCTCGCGGGCGAGGCGCGCGGTGAGCACCGCCTCGCCCGCGGTGAAGCAGCCGGCGGTGTTGGGCAGCGCGCGGATGCCCAGAGAGCCGAGCACGGAGAGGACGGAGCCCTGGACCGCGGGATCCAGGCGGCGCATCGCGACCGTGGTGAGTTCGGTGCCGGAGGCGATCAGGGAGCGTTCCAGTACGTCGAGGCTGGGCGCCCCGCCCGTACCCATGATCAGCCGGGAGTTGAACGTGGTGGAGCCGATGGTGAGGCGGTCGTCCGCCATGACTGGTCAGCCTCCTTGGACGGCGGTGAGCACTTCCACCCGGTCGCCGTCGCCGAGCAGGGTGCCGGACCAGCGGGTGCGCGGGACGACCGTCTCGTTGACGGCGGCGGCGACGCCGGAAGGCGCGGGAGTGAGGGCCGCCACCAGGATGTCGAGCGTGGTGGCCGCCGCCAGCTCGCGCGGCTCGCCGTTCACGGACACGTTGACGATGTCTGGGTTCGTACGGGTCATGCGGGCTGCTCCTGACGTACGGACGCGGCGGTGGAGAAGCGCCGAGGAGTGAACGGGCGGGCCTCCGTGGGGAGTTCGCCCGTGGTCAGTACGGTGGCCATGACATCGCCGGTGATGGGCGTGAGCAGAACACCGTTGCGGTAATGGCCGGTGGCCAGGTGCAGGCCCGGCAGCGCGGTGGGACCGAGCAGCGGCGCGTTGTCCGGCGATCCGGGGCGCAGCCCGGCGAGGGTCTCGGTGAGCGGCAGTTCGGTGATGCCGGGGACCAGTTCATGGGCGTCCCGCAGCAGTTCGTACACACCGCCCGCGGTCACCGAGGTGTCCCAGCCCAGTTCTTCGCTGGTGGCGCCGACGACCAGTTCGCCGTTCTCGCGCGGGACCAGATAGACATGGCTTCCGCGCACCACCGCCCGTACCGTCCGGGACAGGAACGGCGCGTACGCGCGGGGCACCGTCAGCCGCAGGACCTGGCCCTTGACCGGACGTACCGGCGGCAGGACGTCTTCCGGCACTCCGTCGAGCTTTCCGCTGAGGCTGCCGCCCGCCAGGACGGTCTGGTCCGCGCTGAGCGCGCGGCCGTCGGCGAGGACGGCGCCGGTGGCGCGGTCGCCTTCGACCCGGAGCCGCTCGGCCCAGCAGCGGTGGAAGACCACTCCGGCCCGTTCGCACGCCGTCACCAGGGCCGCCGCCAGCCGGCGCGGATCGATCTGATGGTCGCCGTCCACCCGCAGACCGCCGCGCACGCCCGGCGCGAGCATCGGCTCCAGGCGCCGGCACTCGCGGCCCGTGAGCCACTCGGACGTGAGCCCCGAGCGCCGCTGGAAGGCGTGCAGCTCGCGGAGCTGGGTCCGGTCGTCGGCGTCGAGCGCCACGGAGAGCGCACCGCAGGCGCGGTAGCCGGTGTCCTGGCCGCTCACCGCCTCCAGTTCGGCGACGAAGTCCGGATAGCGCGCGGCGGAGGCGAGATTGAGAGCGAGCAAGGTCTGCTCGCCGTAGTGGAGTTCGGTGACGGCCGCGAGCATGCCCGCCGCGACCCGCGCGGCTCCGCCGCCGGGATCGGGATCCGCCACGGCGGTACGCAGCCCGCGCTGCGCCGCCCGCCAGGCCGTGACCAGACCGATGATCCCGCCTCCGACGACCAGCACATCGGAGCCCGTACCGCTGGTGCCGGGTTTCTCGTGAGACGACTGCATGGGCGTCCAGCCCCTCCCTTCGCCGGCATGACCCGGATCAGGTTCGTACGGTCGGAGGCCGTCTCAGCCTCCCTCTCAGCCCGGTGCGTCCAGGCTCCCGCGAGGTAGTGTCCGATCCAGACTAACGCCCCGTCCCCTCGCTCAGTAAGGGAGCGGTCACCGTGTCCCGTTCGCTGGACGGACTCGTCCTCGCCCGGGCGATCGGGCTCTAAGGTGATCAGGTGAGTGAGCAGCAGCGGGAAGCCCTGGAGCGGACGCACGCGGACGATGGACCGGCGGGAGAGCCGCGCGTGGTCATTGTCGGCGCCGGCATGGCCGGGGTGCAGACCGCCGTGGCGCTGCGGGAAAAGGGCTATCGCGGACCGGTCACTCTGATCGGAGCCGAATCGCATCCGCCGTACGACCGGCCGCCGCTCTCCAAGGCCCTGCTGCTGGGCAAGGCGGACAGCTCCGCCTTCGACATCGATTTCGCGGCGTTCTCCGTCGAGCTGCGGCTCGGACTCGAAGTGACCGGACTGCGCGCCGCCGAACGGGAGATCGACACGGCCGCCGGTCCCGTCCCGTACGACGTGCTGGTCGTCGCCACCGGCGCGGAGCCGATCAGGCTGCCCGGTGCCGAGGGCGTGCCCGGTGTACATCTGCTGCGCACGCTGGACGACGCGGAGCGGCTGCGTCCGGTGCTGGCCCGGCAGCACGAGATCGTGGTGGTCGGCGCGGGCTGGATCGGCGCGGAGTTCGCCACGGCGGCCCGCGAGGCCGGGTGCGCGGTGACGGTCGTCGAGGCCGCGGACCGGCCGCTCGCGGGCGCTCTGCCGGCCGAGGTCGCCGCTCCCATGGCCGGCTGGTACGCGGAGAGCGGCGCCGAACTGCTGACGAACGCGCGCGTGGCCGGGGTCGAGCCCGGAGCGGTGGTTCTCGCGGACGGCCGGCGGCTGAGCGCCGGCGCGGTGGTCGTGGGCATCGGAGCGCGGCCCGCGACGGACTGGCTGGGCGGCTCCGGTATCGACCTCGGACCGGACGGATCGGTCACGGCCGACGAGCGGCTGCGTGCCTCGCTGCCGGATGTGTACGCCGTGGGCGACTGTGCCTCCTTCCCTTCCGCCCGTTACGGCGAGCGACTGCTCGTGCACCACTGGGACAACGCGCTCCAGGGGCCGCGGACGGTCGCGGCCCAGATCGTCGGCGAGAGCGAGCGGATCTACGATCCCGTGCCGTACTTCTGGTCCGAGCAGTTCGGCCGGTTCGTGCAGTACGCGGGCCACACCACCGAGCGGTCGGCCTCCGCCGGCACGCTGGTGTGGCGCGGCGATCCCGCGGAGGCCGCCTGGTCGGTGGTGTGGCTGCGGGACGGGGTGCTGGTCGCGCTGCTCGCCGTCGGCAGACCCCGGGACCTGGCACAGGGCCGCAAGCTGATCGAGGCGGGCGCACGGCTGGATCCGGCGCGGGCCGCGGACGCCTCCGTACCGCTGCGGAAAGCCGTTCTCTGACGCTGTCGTCCCGGCTTCCGGCGGCCCTGGCGGCTCCCGTCGCCGGGCCCGGACGGCCACGACTGGGTGCCTCGGCTACCGTCTGTCAGTCCGGGATGGCACGCTTGTCCTGTGACCGAGATTGACGTAAAGATCGATGCTCTCGTCCCCGCCTGGCTCCACCTGCCCGACATCGCGGAAATGCTCGATGTCGAGGTGACGCGTGTGCGGCAGTTGGTCAAGGAAGGCCAGCTGATCGCCGTGCGCCGCGGTGAGAACAGGACGCTTCAGGTGCCGGCCGCCTTCATTGACGGCGGCAAGGTCGTCAAGGGCCTCGCCGGCACTCTGACGCTGCTGAGGGACGACAGTTTCACCGACGAAGAGATGCTCGAATGGCTCTTCACCCCCGACCCGACCCTGCCGGGCACGCCCGCGCAGGCGCTCAGCGAGAATCGCGGCACGGAGGTGAAGCGCCGGGCCCAGGCGCTCGCCGTCTGACGACCTCATCACCCGCGGTGTGCGGCGCCCCGTGATGACCGCGCGCGGTCATGGCGCCGCCGCACACCGCCGACCCAACGGGGGAACACGACATGTCCACGGCCATATCCGCGGCTCACGCACCGCTGTCCGCCGCCCGGATCTATCTGTGCACGGACGCCCGCAAGAGGCAGGCGGATCTCCCGGAGTTCCTCGACGCGGTGCTCGCGTCCGGCGTGGACATCGTGCAGTTGCGTGACAAGGGCATGGAGGCGGCCGAGGAGCTGGAACACCTCCAGGTCTTCGCGGACGCCTGCCGCCGCCACGGAGCGCTTCTCGCCGTGAACGACCGCGCGGACGTCGCGCACGCCATCGGGGCCGACGTCCTGCATCTGGGCCAGGGCGACCTGCCCGTCCCGGCGGCCCGCGCGATCCTCGGGGACACACCGCTGATCGGCCGCTCCACTCATGCGGAGGCCGAGGTGGACGCGGCGGCCGCGGAGCCCGGTGTGGACTACTTCTGTGTCGGCCCGTGCTGGCCCACTCCGACCAAGCCGGGCCGTCACGCGCCGGGTCTCGGCCTGGTGCGGTACGCGGCCGCGCGGGCCGGCGAGCGTCCGTGGTTCGCGATCGGAGGGATCGACGCGGGCAATCTCGACCAGGTGCTGGACGCCGGCGCCCGCCGCATCGTCGTCGTACGGGCGATCACCGAGGCCGACGACCCGGCCGAGGCGACCGCGGCCCTGGCCAAGCGGGTGGCGGAACGCGCCGGGTGACGCGTCCGGACCGTGTTGTCACGGCGGGTGTCCGGCGGTTCGCGATGGTGTCCTCCAGGGATCCGGCAGGCATCCGAGGCGTGGACAGTTAACCGACAATCCCGGCAAATGTTCCTTGTTCAGTTGGGAGACGGTGATGCCCTCGATAGCCTTCGGATATGGCCCTTGGCACAGCTTCGACCAGATCGGATCACGCGCCTACTGTGCGTGATCTGCTCGCGACCGGTAAAACCACGTTCTCGTTCGAGTTCTGGGCGCCCAAGACCGAGAAGGGCGAGCGGAACCTCTGGAACGCGCTGCGCCGGGTCGAGGCGGTGGCGCCGAGCTTCGTCTCCGTGACCTACGGCGCGGGCGGCTCCACCCGGGCGGGCACGGTCAAGGCCACCGAGCAGATCGCCGCCGACACCACGCTGACCCCGGTCGCGCATCTCACGGCCGTCGGCCAGTCCGTCGCCGAACTGCGCAATATGGTCGGGCAGTACGCCGACGCCGGGATCCGCAATATCCTCGCCGTCCGCGGCGACCCGCCCGGTGACCCGATGGGCGAGTGGATCGAGCATCCGCGTGGCGTGCGCTACGCCGCCGAACTGGTCCGGCTCATCAAGGAGTCGGGAGACTTCTGTGTCGGTGTGGCGGCCTTCCCCGAGATGCACCCGCGTTCGGCGGACTGGGACTCCGATATCCGGCACTTCGTGGACAAATGCCATGCCGGTGCCGACTACGCCATCACTCAGATGTTCTTCGATCCCGAGGGATATCTGCGGCTGCGCGACCGAGTGGCGGCCGCCGGTTGCGCGACACCGATCATTCCCGAGATCATGCCGGTCACCAGCGTCAGAATGCTGGAGCGGCTGCCGCAGCTCAGCACCGCGGTGTTTCCGGCCGAGTTGAAAGAGCGGATCCTCTCCGTCAAGGAGGATCCCGTCGCTGTACGCTCCATTGGCATCGAGTTCGCGACGGAGTTCTGCGCGGGGCTGCTCGCCGAGGGTGTGCCCGGGCTGCACTTCATTACACTCAACAACTCCACGGCGACGCTCGAAATCTACGAGAATCTCGGACTGCACGAGCAGTCGTGACCGGCCGTATCCGCCCTGTCCCGGGGCGGTGGCCGCAGGAGAGGGGCGGGCATGGGCTGGACGGTCCTCTACATCGCATTCGGCATCGTGGCGCTGTGGCTGCTCGGCGAGGTGCTGTTGCAGTACAAGGCGCGGCTGCGCTGGCGGTTGCTCGCCTTCGCCGGGTTCATGTGCGTGGTGCTCGGTGTCCTGATGCCCTCCGTCTTCGTCATCGCGCTGGGCGCGATCGCGTTCGCGGCCGGCCAGACCTATGTGACGCTGTCCTTCCGCCGCGGCTTCTCGACGGGCTGGGCGATCGGCGGCAGCCCGGGAGCCAGCCGGCGCCGCAGGGCCGGGAGCGGTCCGGCCGCCGAGCGTGAGCCCAGCCTTGAGGTCTCGGACCTGGAGTACGAGCCGGCGGCTCCGGCCGCGCAGCCCGCCTCGGTGTACGAACCGGAGCCGCTGCCCGACGACACCGGGCAGTACGGCGTGTACAACGACGCGCCCCACGAGCCGAGTCAGCCGCCCCGCCAGGACGAATACGGCAACGCCGGCTACCACGCCTATCCCGGCTACGAGGAGCAGGCGGGCCGGGAGACCTACGCGGCGCAGGACGCCTACGCGAGCCAGGACGCCTACCACTCCGGTCAGCACACGTACCAGGGCCAGGACGCGTACGCGGCCCAGGACGGCTACGCGAATCAGTACGACTACGGAAACGGCCAGCAGCAGTACGCCGCCTACTCCGATCCGTATGTCGGCTCGGCCAACGGCGGCCAGGAGTACGGCTCGTACGACGGCGGGCAGCAGTACGCCGACCCGTACGGCGGCCAGCAGTACGGCGCCGAGACACCGCCCGGCGGGGTCTGGGTCCCGCAGCAGCGCGACGGGGAGCAGAGCCCGCCGATACCGCAGGAACAGCCCCAGCGTTACGACTACGACCCCGGCTACAACGACCAGCAGTACCGCTACTGACATACCGTCAGCGCACCGCGGCTCACTGTGAGCCGCGGAAACCGGCTCCCTCGACGATCAGTCCGGCGACCAGCGAGCCCGACATACCGGCGTGTGCGAGCCCGCCGCCCGGATGCGCCCAGCCTCCCGCGAGATAAAGTCCGGACAGTCGCGTGGTGTTCGCCGGATACAGCATCCGGCCGTCCGCTCCGGCCAGCGCGGGAGCGGGCACCGAGCCGCCCTCGGCTCCTGTTCGCGCCGCGGTGTCGGCGGGCGTACGGATCTCGCACCGGATCAGCCGTTTCCTCAGCTCCGGCACGGCCGCCTCGGCGGCGGCCAGCAGCACCTCCGCGTACCTCTCGCGCGGCGCCGCGGCGGACCAGTCGACCGGGCCGTGCGGGGCGACGGTCGCGGTGACCGTGACCGCCTCATGGCCCTCGGGGTGTGCCTCCGGGTCGTCGGGCCGCAGCACCGTGACCGTCGGCCGCTCGGCCGTCCGGCCTCCGAAGACCTCGGCGGCCTCGGCGCCGCCGTCGGGTGAGTGCACCACCGTCCGGTGCGCGGCGTCCGCGTCCCGCGTGCCGCGCAGCGCCAGCAGCAGCGTGAACCGTCCGGGCACCGGAGCGGACGCGGCCGGCCGCGGCCGTACGTCGCCGTCGCTCCAGAGGTCCCGCTCCACGAGGTGTGCCGGAGAGACGCCCGCCACCACCTGGTCGGCCGCCGCGACCGTGCCGTCCGCCAGCTCGACGCCCACGGCCGCGCCGTCCTTCTCGGCGATCCGGGTCACCTCGGCCCCGAACACGAACTCCACCCGCCGGGCCAGGCACCGTTCGTACACCGCGCGCGCCAACTCCCGCATGCCGCCGCGGACATACCAGCTTCCGAAGGTCTGCTCCAGATAGGGCAACAGAGCGGCGCTCGCCGGAGCGTGGCGCGGATCGAGTCCGTACGACAGGGCGTATCCGTCGAGCAGAGCGACGAGTCGCGGATCCGCCAGTTCCCAGGCGCCGATCTCGCCGACCGTGGCCGCCTGGCGGGCACCGCGCAGCAGCCGCCGCTGCCGTGGTGCCGGATACGGATCGCGGCCGAGCGTCCGCCAGTCGGCCCACAGTGGCTCTTCGAGCAGCGGCCGGCGCGAGCGGTCCCAGGCGTCCCGGGCCCGGCCGAGGAACGCGCCCCAGCGCTCGCCGGCGCCCGCGCCCAGTGCCGCGTCCAGGGCGGAGACCACACCGGCGCGCGACGCGTTCGGCAGCAGGACATCGGTGCCGTCGGCGAAGACATGCCGGCTCGCCGGGTCGACCTGGTCGAGCCGGACGCTCTCCTCCAGGGACTCCCGGCCGGTCTTGACGAACAGATCGCGGTAGACGGCGGGAAGATGCAGCAGACCGGGCCCGGTGTCGAAAACGAAGCCGTCCCGCTCGAACCGGCCCACCGATCCGCCATAGGTCGCCGAGCGCTCGTACACCGTCACGCGCCGGCCTGCCACGGCCAGCCGGGCGGCCGCCGCCATGGCGCCCATCCCGGCGCCGATCACCGCAATCCGTGCCATGTCAGTGACCTTATCCGCCGTCCCGGCGCGCTCGTGACGCCCCCCGCGACGCCGGGACCGGGCCGCCGTGCCGGCCGCCCGGCGGCGGCGAGCGCGGTGGCCTGAGTACCCGTACCTAGTGGCGGAGATGAGTAGGGACGCGGATGGGGCGCCGTCCGTATCGACGGAAGAGTGGAGACCACGGAAGGGGCGCGGCGCCGGTACCGCCGGCACGGGGCGGCGGAACGGCGCGGCTCCCCTGACGGAACGGGGGTGCGCGACGGAGAGCCCAGCGACCACGGGGGATCACGGGGAAGCGGGCTCTCCGGCATCGCGCGCAAACGGGTACGGGGTACCACGCGGGAGGCGCCGGTCCGATGTGACTCAGGAGATCCGAGTCACACCGGACCGGCGCGCTTGTGTGCCGCGCGGGCCGGCGTCAGCGACCGCCGACCCGGCCGTGCAGCAGTCGCGAGAGCGCCGCGTGCACCTCGTCGAGCGACCGCTCCGGCTGGAACGCCTGCCAGTCCAGGGCCGCCACCAGCACCATCCCGACCAGTGCCGCCGCCGTCAGCGGAATGTCGATCTCGTCGCTCAGCTCACCGCCCTCGACAGCGCCTCTGAGGACCGACTCGACGACCGCGACGGCTTCCTGACGTACCACCAGCAGTGTCGACTGCCAGGCCCGGTTGGTGCGCCAGAGTTCGGCGACATAGAGCTGGGTGAAGGCCGGATAGCGGTCGATGAAGACCAGCCCGGCCCTGATCATCGCGTCCAGCGCCTCGACCCGGCTGCCGCCGCGCTCCGCGGTCCCGTCGGCCGCGGTCCGCAGGGAGGAGGTGAGCAGCCCGACGCCGTGCCGGAGCAGCTCCTCGAACAGCTCGGTCTTGCTCTTGAAGTTGTAGTAGACCGTGCCCTTGGCGACCCCGGCGCGCTCGGCGATCTCGTCCACCGTCGTCGCCGAGAAGCCCTGTTCGGCGATGAGCGTGACGGCTGCCTCGTAGAGCTTCTGGCGGGTGGCCCGGCGGCGGGTGCTGCTGCTGTCCATGGCGACGATTCTCACAGGTCCGCGGCTCATGTCCGGTCACAGGCTCAGCTCGGGATGGAGCCGGTCGAAGGTCCATACCTGCTTGCGCCGGGCGGACACGGTGGTCAGGACCAGCGCGCCCGCGGTGAAGGCGGCGAGCACGCCGCAGGCCCCCCAGACCGGGCCGAGTCCGCCGCCGGTGATGAGCCTGCGCAGCGCCTCGACCACATAACTCATCGGCAGGAAGGGGTGGATGGCGCCGAAGAAGCCCGGGCTGGTCTGTACGGGATAGGTGCCGCCGGCCGAGGTGAGCTGGAGCATCAGCAGCGCCAGTACGAGAATCCGGCCCGCCGCTCCGAAACAGGCGTTGAGCCACTGCACGATCGCGGCGAAACAACAGGTGACCAGTATCAGGAAAGCGGCCGTTCCGGCGGCGTGCGCCATCTCCAGACCGATCGCCCAGTGCAGTACGGAGAGCAGTGCGCCGGCCTGGAGCAGTCCGATCGCGGCGACGGGCAGCCAGCCCGCCAGGGCGATCCGCCGGGCGGCGGCGCCGACGGCGAGAGCGCGCCGGTTCAGCGGCTGGATCAGCATGTACGCCACCATCGCGCCGACCCAGAGGGAGAGAGGAATGAAGTACGGGGCGAAACCGGTGCCGTAGTTGGGCGCGGGATGCAGTGACCGCGAAGCGAGCTGGACGGGGTCGGCCATCACTTCGGTCCGCCGGTCGCGGTCCTCCTTGTCGTAGTCCGGGATCTTGGCGACGCCGTCGCTGAGGCCTCCGGCCAGTTCGGCCGATCCGTCGGCGAGTGCGAAGATGCCTCCGTCGAGGGTGTCCGCGCCGGACTTGAGCTCGCCGACTCCGGTGTCGAGTGCGGAGGCGCCCTTCTTGGCGCCGGCGATCCCGGTGTGCAGCCGGTCCGCGCCCTGGGCGACGTCCCAGGCACCGGTGTTGAGCGCGTTGATCTTGGTGACGGCGCCTTCCAGATCCTCGTCCAGCCGCGGAGCGTGTTCGGCCAGCGCCTGCGCCTGCTCGCGCAGCGTGGCGAGACGGCCGTCCAGGCTTTTCAGATCGCCGTGGTCGTCGCGCACCAGGGTGTTGAGGTCGTCGGCGACGACGGCCACATCGGCGGCGGCGGTCCTGGCCCGCTGGAGCGGCGGGCAGACGGCGGTGTCCGGGACGGGCTGTTCCTCGCAGCGTGTCCGGTAGACGCCGTCCAGCTCGGCGGATGCCTGACGGGCACCGGTCGCGGCGGCGGGCGCGGCCTTCACGAGGACGCCGAGGTTGTCCCGTACGGCCTGGGCGGAGTCCGCGACCAGCCGCGCCGACTCGGCGATGGTCTTTCCGTTGTCCCGCAGATACGGACGGACGTCGTCCGCCACGCCGTTGACCTTGTCGGCGAGCGACTGGGTCCCGTCGGCGACCTGCTGGGCACCGGTCTCCAGGTCGCCCGCTCCCTTGTTGAGTTTCCGCAGTCCGCCGGCGAGCTCGCCGCTGCCGTCCTTGGCGGTCCGCAGGCCGTCGGCGAGATCCTCGGATCCCTTCTGCGCCCGGCTGATACCGCTCCTGAGCTGGTCGGCGCCCTTGGCCGCCCGCTCGGTGGAGTCATGGATACCGGAGAACGAGATGAAGATCCGGTCGAGGAAGGAGCGGGAGGCGTTCGTCGAGGCGGCGGTGCGCACCTCGGAGAACACCGTCCGGGAGAGCTGGCCCACGATGTAGTTGTTGGCGTCGTTGGTCCGCACCTGGAGCGCACCGGTCTCGGGCGCGTCGCCCGAGCTGGAGGCGATCCGCTCGCTCAGATCGGCGGGCATGGTCAGGGAGAGATAGAACGAGCCGTCCTCCACACCCCGGCGGGCCTCGGCCGCGCTCACCTCGTGCCAGGCGAAGACCTCGCTGTCGCGCAGGCCACGGGTGATCTCGTCGCCCGCCGAGATCTTCCGGCCCGCGGCGAAGGCGCCTCTGTCGTCGTTGACGAGCGCGACGGGTATCCGGTCGAGCCGTCCGTACGGATCCCAGAAGGACCAGAGATACAGCGCGCCGTACAGCAACGGCAGCAGCGTCACCGCGACCAGCGCGGCGCGCGGCAGCTTTCCCCTGCCGAACCGCTTCAGCTCAAGCGCGGCGAGTCCCGGCGAACGCATCGGCCGTCCTCCTCTCGTTCCGCGTGCCGTCCGTCTCGGACCGCTCGGACCGGTCTTCCGTACGGACGACGACGTCCGCGTCCCCGGGCGCCCGGCCGCACACGGCGAGGACGGTGACACCGCCCGCGGCGACGGACCGCAGCAGCTTCCATGCCTCGGCGCGGCCGGCGTCGGAGAGCTTGAGGTCCAGATCGTCCACCGCGAGCAGCCGGGGCCGGCCGATCAGCGCGAGGGCCACCGAGAGGCGCAGCGCCTCCAGCCGCTCCAGGTCGCGCACCGGAGTGCGCTCGCCCTTCGGCAGGGCCGACATGTCGAGACCGGCGGCCTCCAGCGCGGAGCCGATAAGGCCGCGTGTCCCGGCGGCCCGCTCGGCGCGGGGCCGCAGCAGGGTCGGCACCGGTCCGTCGAACCGCCTTCGCAGCGACACACGCTCGCGCAGATGCTCGGCGACGGTCAGGGCCGGATCGAGATCGCTGACACCGGGGACCGGGCCGAGAGCGCTGATACGGCGTACGGCGGCCAGGCCGCGACCGCGCCGCAGAGGCAGGCCGTCGACCTCGGCATGGCCCTCGGTGGGGCGCATCCGGCCGGTGAGCGCCAGCAGGAGACAGGTACGGCCGGAGCCCGAAGGTCCCTCGACCGCGATCAGCGCGCCGGGTCCGGCGTCGATCCGGACATGGCGGAACGCCCAGCCGCGCGGGCCCTTGAGCCCGAAGTCCTCGGCGGTGAGGGCCGCGCCGCGCGTGGCCCGGTCCGCGGTGGCCCCGGCCTCGCTTCCGTCCTCCCGGCTTTTCATACGCTCTCCTCATGTCTCTGTACTGACCAGTCAGTGCAAAAGCTACTCCGAACGGAGTTGCGAAGCAAAAGCGCAGGTCAGGACCGATTGTCAGTGGCGCCCTTCAGGATGGACACATACGGCCACAGCGCCGTCACGCGACGACAGGAGGTTCGTCATGGCCAGCTCCCACGCCGGCGCACCGCGCCGACGCCGTACCGGCGGCCCTGCCCCCTCACTGACCGGACCGCCGAGCGATGTCCATCCCGTCCAGCGCAGGGCCACGGCGCCGCCCGCCGCCCTCGACCTGCTCGCCCAGGCCCGTACCGGGCTCGACGAGGCCGCCACCCTGGACGCTCCGAACGAGCGCTACGCCACCGCCCATCTCGCCGCTCTGCGCACCGCCGCCGCTGTTCTCGCCGCCCGCGGGCGCCCGGAGACCACGCCGCAGAAGCGCCGCCGCATCAGAAGTGCCTGGGAGGTCCTTCCCGAGATCGCGCCCGAGCTGTCCGAATGGAGCGCCCTCTTCGCCTCGGGCGCCGCGCGCAGGGCGCGGGCCGAAGCGGGGATACGCGGCGCGGCCGGCCGCCGCGACGCCGACGATCTGCTGCGCGACGCGGCCATGTTCCTCCGCCTGGTGGAGCGGCTGCTGGTGCTCGACCCGGTGCTGCCCCTGCCCAGGGCCGGGCAGCCGCGTCAGGAGGGCGCCGCTGGGTGACCGGGACGCACGGCCGAGGCAATAGGGTGGGCGGAGCCCGCACCGTTCACGCCCCGCCGCCAGGGCGGCGCCGCGCCGAGGAGTCAACTGCCGTGTCGGACCCTTCCCCCGCCTTCGGTGGGGAGACGCCATCGCGCCCTCGCGGCCCGCTCCGGACCGCCGTGGTGTGGGAGGTCCTCAAGGACGCCCTCGACCGCCGGGTCAAGGCCGCGGGGTCGGACGCCCTGGATGTGCTCGACACCGGAGGAGGCACCGGCAATTTCGCGGTGCCCGTCGCCCGTCTGGGCCATCGGGTCACCGTGGTCGACCCCAGCCCCAACGCGCTCTTCGCGCTGGAGCGCCGGGCCGCCGAGGCCGGAGTGGCCGAGCGGGTCCGGGGCGTCCAGGGTGATATCCACGGCCTCTTCGACGTGGTCGACCGCGGCGGCTTTGACGCGGTGCTGTGCCACGGTGTCCTGGAGTATGTGGACGACCCGGCCGAAGGCGTACGGAACGCCGTGGACGCACTCCGCCCGGCCGGTGCGCTGAGCCTGCTCGCGGCGGGCCTCGGCGGCGCCGTGCTGGCCAGGGCGCTCGCCGGACACTTCACCGAGGCCCGGCGGGCGCTCACGGACCCGGCGGGACGCTGGGGCGAAGGCGATCCGGTGCCCCGGCGCTTCACCGCCGAGCAGCTCACTGATCTGGTCGGCGCGGCCGGCCTCCGGATCGCGGCCGTACACGGCGTACGGGTCTTCGCGGACCTGGTTCCCGGAGGTCTGGTGGACACCCAGCCCGGTGCTCTGGAGGCGCTGCTGAAGCTGGAAGCGGCAGCCGCCGAGCTGCCGGCTTTCCACTCCGTCGCCACTCAGTTGCACGTCCTGGGCGAGAAGCGGGACTGACCGGACGCCGTCCGGTGCGGTCCTCAGCGCTGATCGCATGGCTGATCAGCGACGCAGCGGCGCATGGAGTGCGCCTCGGGCCCCCCGGGGACGCGCCGGGCGCCGTATGATCGGGGTACGCCATCCGGCATGACGGATCGGTTGTTGGGGAATCAACGCCTCAGCGGCTGAGCCGATATGGCGGCCCGGAACAGCGAAATGGCGTTGAGGGCGGGTTTCACGGGGGCGATTCCCTGCCTATCCTTGAAGGGGCCGCATACCGGTCGCCCCCCGCGACCGACGACTAGGAGGACTCCGTGCCGCTCTCGGAGCACGAGCAGCGAATGCTCGAGCAAATGGAGCGAGCGCTGTACGCCGAAGATCCCAAGTTCGCGACAGCGCTTGAGGGAAGCGGGCTGCGTACCTACACCCGGCGACGGGTCTATCAGGCAGTCGCAGGCTTCCTGGTGGGTATCGCGCTCCTCATGGCCGGAATGGTCGCCCAGCAGATCTGGATCAGCGTGGTGGGGTTCCTCGTCATGCTCGGCTGTGCGGTCCTCGCGGTCACCGGCTGGCGCAAAGCGCCCAAACCAGGCGAGCAACAGGCGGCCGGCGGTGCTCCGGCGGGCCGACGACGACCCAGACAGCGACGCTCGATGATGGACCGGATCGAGCAGCGGTGGCAGCGTCGCCGCGACGAACAGGGCCAGTGAGCCGCTGAGGTTTTCCGCTTTCGGCAGAGCGGCTCCGCCGGTGGAACGACACCGCCGGCAGAGCGACTTCGACCGGCGAAACGGCTGAGGGGCGAACGCGCGATGCGTTCGCCCCTCAGCCGTTTCGCGCGGTTTCGGCCAGGGCCGCTCGGGCCGGCCGACGCGCTCCCGGGCCCGGCCCGTCGGCGCCGGGTCAGCCCTGCTCGTGGGAGGGCCGCCGACGGAGCACGGGCATCCGCCGGGCGAGCCGGAGGCGGTGGACCTCCCAGCCGGAGAGGAACGCCGTCCAGCGTTCCGAGACGGCCCAGACCACCCGTATGGACGAGCGCGGCAGGAGAAGTGCGCGTAGCCGCGTCCCGCGCCCGGCCGCGGCCCGCAGCCCCTCCCGGGCCCGCTGGAGGTCATCGACGAGACCCGTCCCCGGCTGTGGCCGAGACGCGTACAGCACCTGCTCCACGGACCCGGCGACCCGGTGCACCGCCTCGGCCGCCGGTCCCGTCAGCCGGCCCAGCTCCACGATCCGGACCGCGACCCTCCGCGGCGTCAGAGAATCGTCCGGTGGGATCCCGAGATCCCACGCCGTATCGATGATTTCCCGCCACGCTTCGAGCGTCCTCGCCACGGCGTCCGCGGTCGTACGGCCGCCGGAGCCCAGCCGCCGCGCGCGGACCCTGATCCGGAGGAACATCGGCAGCAGCGGCACCATCAGCAGCAGCGCCACCACTGAGACGACCAGCGCGCCGAGCAGCCAGGACCCCAGCGAGAAGCCCGAGTCCGCGGGCGGCACCACCTCACCGGGCGCGGCCGCACCGCAACCGCCCAGCCGCCTCTCCTGCTCCGGGCAGCTCTCCGAAGCGGAGGGCGCCGCCGAAGGCGTGGCGGAGGTGCCGGCCTCTGGCTGCAGCGGATCACTCGGCGAGCCCGCCGGAGCCTCCGGGAGTGTGTAGTCGGGAGCGCTGCCCCGGCTCGGGGTCGGCTCGAACCGGGTCCAGCCCACGCCCTCGAAGTACAGCTCAGGCCAGGCGTGCGCGTCGCGCAGCCCGACGGACACGCTGCCGTCCGGCAGCGCGGTGCCGGGCGCGAAGCCCACGGCCACCCGCGCCGGTATCCCCAGCGTGCGGGCCATCGAGGCCATCGCGAAGGAGAAGTGGACGCAGAAGCCCTCCTTGTCCTCCAGAAAGCGGGTGATCGCCGCGACCCCGGTGCCCGACTCCACCTGCGTGTCGTAGGTGAAACCGCCGTCCACCGCGAACCAGTCCTGCAGCTTGACGGCCTTCTCGTAATCGTTCGCCGAGCCCGCCGTGATCTTGAGTGCGGTCGACTTCACCACGGCCGGCAGTACGGCCGGCACCCGCGTGTACTCACGGAGCAGGGCGGCCGGGGCCTGTGGCGCCGAGGCGAGCTGCTGCCGGGTCGGATTCACCGCCAGGCTGTCGACCTGGTACTGCGCGCCACGGGTCGTCACGCCGCGGTCGCCTCCCAGCGTCCGGCCCGTGGGCTCGAAGCGCCAGCGTCCGGCTATCCTCACCTCGGTCGCCGGATAGGGCATCGGCAGATAGGTCTGCTCGTACCACCCGGCGGCCGAGATCATGGTGGATATCTCGGTGGTGCTCACGTCGGGCCGCAGACCCGGAACATCGGGCAGCCGCTCGGGCACGTCCTCGACAGCGCGCTGCGTGGACCGCCAGGTCGTCCCGTCGAATCTGTCCAGGGCCATGATCCGCAGATACAGATTGCCGGCGTCCTCCGCGTTGGTCCTGTAGCGCAGTGCCTCGCGGTCCTCGGCCTGGTTCAGATCGTCCTTGAGCGAGACCAGCGGGTTCACCGCCTTCACCCCGCCGCCGCGGCCCACTCCCGGGCCGCTCCCGCTGCCCGCGCCGGCCAGCAGCCCGCCCTCCAGGTCCGGCAGGACGGCCGGCACCGCCAGAGCGATCCCGAGCGCCAGCACACCGATCCGGCGTCCGGTACGGACCGGAGCGACCGTGGCGCCGCCGCCCGTGCCGAGACCCGCGGAGACCCGGCCCGGCGCACGTGGCGCGCCACCGAAGACCCGGCCCCACTGCGAGAGCCGGTCCCGGCTCTCGGCCAGGAGCAGCAGCAGATAACCGGCGCCCGCCAGCGGGAACCACAGCCAGGACTGCTCGCCGCCGGAGAGCCCCGCGGCGACCGAGTAGAGCGCGAGCAGCGGCAGTCCGGCCGGGGCCGCGCTGCGGAAGGTCACCGCGAGAGCGTCCACCGCGAGCCCGATGAGCAGAACGCCGCCGATCAGCATCAGCCTGATGCCGTCGGTCGCGGGCGCCGGTATCGCGTACTGTCCGACGTCTTCGCCGCCCGCCGTCAGCAGTGCGCCGAACTCCTCGAAGACTCCGGGCGTGGGCAGGATGCCGAAGATGGCCCGGTCACCGCCGAAGGTCACGGTGAGCATCAGCAGAGCCGCGACGGCCTGGAGCACCACGGTCAGCGTCCGGGCCAGCGGCACCCGCCGGGCCAGTGCGCCCACTCCGCTCATGACCGCGACCATGATCGCGGCCTGGACGAGCCAGGTCGCGGGGCTGACGAGCGGCAGCAGGGCACCCGCCGCCATCAGCGTGGCGGCGAAGGCGCACAGCGCCACCCTTCCACGACCGCTCATGACCATCCTCCGGAGAAGCCTGTCGTGCCGCCGGCGACGGACGATTCGGAACTCTGCCGCGCGGCGTGCTGCCACAGCTCGGGCAGCGCGGCGCCCGAGCTCACGGCGAGGGCCGTCCAGCCCGCCTCCCGTAGCTGCCGCAGCCGTTCCTCCGCGCGGGCGCCGGGCTGGGCGCCCTGCGCCCAGCCGTCGCTGTCGAGCACAAAGGCGACGGCGGCGCCGCTGCGCTGCCGCATACGGGCCGCCACCGCGGTCTGTTCCTCGTCCAGATCGCCGAGGAAGGCCACCAGCAGCCCCTCGGTGCCGCCGCGCAGGACGTCGTACGAACGGGACAGACCCGCACCGTCGGAGTGGTCGACGACCGCGAGCGTGTCCATCAACAGCCCGGCCGAGTCGGCGGAGTCCTGGGTCGCCCCGGCGAAGCCGTCGGCTCCCTCGCCGGGCACCGAGCGGCCCGTATCCGTCAACAGCCTTACGGCATAGCCCCGTTCCAGCATGTGCACCAGCGCGGAGGCCGCGCCGGAGACCGCCCATTCGAAGGCGGAGTCCGGTCCCGCGCCCTGGTAGGCGATGCGCCGCGTGTCCAGCAGTACGGTGCACCCGGCCCGCTGCGGCTGCTCCTCGCGGCGCACCATCAGCTCGCCGTAGCGGGCGGTGGAGCGCCAGTGCACCCGGCGCAGATCATCGCCGTGGCGGTAGCCGCGAGGAATCACATCGTCCTCACCGGCCTGCGACAGCGAGCGCTGCCGCCCGTCGCCGTATCCCGAGGACTCGCCCACGAGCCGCACCGGCGGCAGCGGTTCGGTCCGCGGGACGACGGTCAGAGTGTCGTACGCGCTGAACGAGCGGGTCAGCTCGCACATCCCGAAGGGGTCGGTCAGCCGTAGCTGGAGAGGGCCCAGCGGATAGCGGCCGCGCAGGTCCGAGCGGACCCGGTACGCCACCTCGCGGCGGCCGCCCGCCTCCACCCGGTCCAGCACGAACCGGGGCCGCGGACCGAGCACGTACGGCACATGGTCCTGGAGCATCAGCAGCCCGGTGGGCATCCGTGTGACGTTGTCCAGCCGGAGCTGGACCCGGGCCTCGGAGCCGGCCGGCACCTGGGAGGGCGACAGCCGCCGGCTGCCCGCGACCCGGTAGCGCGTATGGCTCAGGACCGTCACACAGATCAGCGGCAGCAGCGCCAGCAGGAACCCCACATGCAGCAGATCCGACTGGCCGAGGACATAGGCGCACACCGCCGCGGCGATCCCCGCCGCGAGGAACGACCGGCCGCGCGTGGTCAGTCCGGACAGCGCGGCCCGCAGCCCGCCCCGGTCCTCGCCGCCCGGGACGGCAGGCCCGCCGGGAGCCGTCACAGCCGCCGGCCGCCGGGCCGCTGGCCGTAGAGCTGGCCGCCGGGAGCGGGACGGCCCGCGGCCTGGCCCGCTTCGCCGGTGGGCACGGGAACGCGCTGGAGGATCTCCAGCACGACCTGTTCGGCGGTGCGGCGGTTGAGCTGCGCCTGGGCCGTGGGCAGCAGCCGGTGCGCCAGCACCGCCGGCGCCAGGGCCTGTACGTCGTCGGGCAGCGCGTAGTCCCGGCCGCTCAGCGCCGCGGAGGCCTTCGCGGCGCGCAGCAGATGGAGCGTCGCGCGCGGCGACGCACCGAGTCTGAGATCGGGATGGTTACGGGTCGCTCCGACCAGCTCGACGGCGTACCGCCGGACGGATTGCGCGACATGGACCATACGCACCGCGTCGATCAGCTTCACTATGTCGTGCGCGTGGGCCACCGGCTGCAGGTCGTCCAGCGGGGAGATCCCGCCGTGCACGTCCAGCATCTGCAACTCGGCCTCCGCGCTCGGATAGCCGATCGACACGCGGGCCATGAAGCGGTCGCGCTGCGCCTCCGGCAGCGGGTAGGTGCCCTCCATCTCCACCGGGTTCTGGGTGGCCACCACCATGAAGGGGCTGGGCAGTTCGTAGGTCTGGCCGTCGATGGTGACCTGGCGCTCCTCCATCGACTCCAGCAGCGCGGACTGGGTCTTCGGCGAGGCGCGGTTGATCTCGTCGCCGATCACGATCTGGGCGAAGATCGCGCCCGGTTTGAACTCGAAGTCCCGCCGCTGCTGGTCGTATATCGACACCCCGGTGATGTCCGACGGCAGCAGGTCGGGAGTGAACTGGATACGCCGCACCGAACAGTCGATGGAGCGCGCGAGCGCTTTGGCCAGCATGGTCTTGCCCACGCCGGGGACATCCTCGATCAGAAGATGTCCCTCGGCGAGCAGCACGGTCAGCGAAAGCCGTACGACCTCAGGCTTGCCCTCGATCACACCCTCCACCGATGTGCGCACACGCTCCGCTGTGGTGGTCAGATCAGTGAGGCTCGCTCGATCGTCATAGGTCGTCACCCGGCCCTCCTCGGCCCTTTCTGCGGGCCGACGCTCATCAGACGGCCCGGCCCACCCCAACACGGACTCCGTCTCCGGATGGTTCCGGAGCGTTGTCACAGACGCATTCTTGTTGCCGTTACCGCTTCGTGTCACTCGCCTGTGGATAAGTCGGTGTGATTTGTCGGCTTTGCTGTTTTTCTGGTCCTGCCCGGACTCAGCGGGCCGCGTCGATCTCGCGCAACAGGCCCGTCTTGACGTCGAAGACGAACCCGCGGACATCGTCGGTGTGCGGAAGGAACGGTGAGGTTCGTACGCGCCGCATGGACTGCCGCACGTCCTGATCGACATCGCGGAACGCCTCCACGGCCCAGGCCGGCCGCTGTCCCACCTCCATCTCCAGCTCGTGCCGGAACTCCTCGGTGAGGCTCTCCAGGCCGCAGCCGGTGTGATGGATGAGGACGATGCTGCGGGTGCCGAGCGCCCGCTGGCTGATGGTCAGGGAGCGGATGACGTCGTCGGTGACCACACCGCCCGCGTTGCGGATGGTGTGGCAGTCGCCCAGGGCGAGGCCCAGCGCGTCGTGCAGGTCGAGCCGGGCGTCCATGCAGGCGACCACGGCGACCTGCAGGACGGGCCGGGCGTCCATTCCCGGGTCGCCGAAGCCGGCGGCGTAGCGGTGGTTCGCCTCGATGAGCCGGTCGGTGACCGTTCCGCCGGTACGGGCCGCGCCGGCGGAGGCCTCGGCGGGCTCTGCGGGGAGGTGTGCGGAAGTCGACATACCTATGACGGTAATGGGCATGAGGCGACGAAGCCCGCTGTCGGACAGGACAAAGAACGTCAACGTGGCTTGTTGTGAGCTAACCCACATGAGCGAATGGTGCGGATCCGAACGGGTGAACTATGCCGATTGTTACCCCCTCGTGCGTGACCCGTGCGCCCCGCTGGCCGGTTGATTGACCGGAAGGACGAGTGGACTAAAGTGACGCGAAGTTCACGGACACATCGCGAACACATCCCGATTTCCCCGCGTGCGCGGCGTACGTGCGGCTCGGCCTCCTCCCGCTCGGCGGTCGGCCGACGCCTTTTCCGGCGCCGGCGGACCACTTCCCCTTCTGAGCGGGCGGGGACCCGGCGGTACGTACGGCCGCGTCGGACCTGAGAGGGCGCATGAGCGAGCGCAGCGACCGAGTCATGGAGAGCCGTGCGTCCTCCCGGGTCCGGCGCGACCCCGGAGGACGCCCGGCCGCGACGACGCACGGCCGCCGCGGTCCTCGCGAGGGGCGGGCATGAACGACGTCCGGCATGTCCCGGTGATGCTCCAGCGGTGTCTGGATCTGCTTGCTCCCGCGCTCGCCCGGCCCGGCGCGGTGGTCGTCGACTGCACGCTCGGCCTCGGCGGACACAGCGAGGCCCTGCTCACCGCCTTCCCGTCCGCCCGGCTGGTCGCGCTCGACCGCGACAAGGAGGCGCTGCGGCTCTCCGCCGAGCGGCTCGCCCCGTTCGGCGACCGGGCCACGCTCGTGCACGCCGTGTACGACGAGCTGCCCGAGGTTCTCGCCCGGCTGGGAATCCCCAGGGTCCAGGGTGTGCTCTTCGATCTCGGTGTCTCCTCGATGCAGCTCGACGAGTCGGACCGCGGCTTCGCCTACGCCCAGGACTCACCGCTCGACATGCGGATGGACCAGACGGCCGGAGTCAGCGCCGCCGAGGTCCTCAACACCTATCCGCCCGGCGAGCTGGTCCGGATCCTGCGCGCGTACGGCGAGGAGAAGCAGGCCAAGCGGATTGTCTCCGCGGTCGTCAAGGAACGCGAGAAGGAACCGTTCACCCGCAGCGCCCGGCTTGTCGAGCTGATCCGCGACGCGCTCCCGCAGGCCGCCAAACGCACCGGCGGCAACCCCGCCAAACGCACCTTCCAGGCCCTGCGCATCGAGGTCAACGGCGAACTGTCCGTCCTGGAGACCTCGATCCCGGCCGCCGTGAAGACCCTCGCCGTCGGCGGCCGGATCGCCGTCCTCTCGTACCACTCGCTGGAGGACCGGCTGGTCAAGCAGGTCTTCGCGGCCGGCGCGGCCAACACCGCGCCGCCCGGCCTGCCCGTCGTCCCCGAGCGCTACCAGCCCCGCCTCAAACTGCTCACCCGCGGCGCCGAACTGCCCACCGAGGAAGAGGTCGCGGAGAACCGCAGGGCGGCCCCGGCCCGGCTGCGGGGCGCGCAGCGGATCCGGGAGGACGTTCTGTGAGCGGACCGGCCAAGCAGTTGAAGGGGCGCGCGGCGCGGCTCGCCCGGCTGATGCCCTCCGGGACCAGCTCGGCGGCCCGCACCCCCTTCGTCCTGCTGGTCGTGCTGCTCCTCGGCGGCGGGCTGATCACTCTGCTGCTGCTGAACTCCGCCCTCAACGAGGGATCGTTCCGGCTGAGCGAACTCAAGAAGCGCACCACCGACCTCACCGACCAGCAGCAGGAGCTGCAACGGGACGTCGACTCCTACTCCGCGCCGTACGCGCTGCAGCGGCGGGCCCGCGAGCTCGGCATGGTGCCCGGCGGCAGTCCCGCCTTCCTCAACCCGGACGGTACGGTCCGGGGCGTCCCCGGCAAGGCGGAGGCGCCGCCCTCCGTACAGCCGTCCGTCCTGGGACAGGTCCCGCTGCCGGCCTCCTCGGCACCGCTCCCGGTCCCGCCCGGCGCCGCGGTACCCGTCTCCCCGTCCGCCTCCGCACAGACATCCGGCAAGCCGGCCCCCACGATCTCCGGCAGGTGACGCAGTGCCCTCCAAGGAACCGCCGCGCCGCCGGGTGCCGCACCCCGGGCGCCCGGGAAACGGCGGACGTCCCCGGCCCGCCGCCCGCCGCCCGCGTACCGGCTCAGGCGCCGCGAACCGGATCCAGCTCGGCAGCCCTCGTCCCCGGCTGCGGCTGGTCAGTCTCGGCCTGACCCTGGTGATGCTCGCGTTCGTCGTCCGGCTGCTCCAGGTGCAGGCCGTCGACGCCAGCGCGTTCGCCGCCAAGGCGGAGAAGAGCCGCTATCTCAGCCACCGGATCGCGGCGGAGCGCGGAGAGATCACCGACCGCTCCGGGATCGCCCTCGCCGACAGCGTCGACGCGTACGACATCACCGCCGACCCGCTGATGTTCACGCCCGGCACCAGCAAGGCCCCGGACGCGCCGGAACAGGCCGCCGCGCTGCTCGCCCCGATCCTCGGCGCGGACGCGGGCGGACTCGTGATCAAACTCAAGACTCCCAAATCCCGCTACACGGTGCTGGCCCGCCGCCAGACCCCGCAGGTCTGGAACCAGATCAAGGACCTCAGAGGAGTCCTCGCCAGGAAGGCGAGCAAGGACAAGGCCGCCGGCGGCGCCGGTGTCAATGTGCTGGCGGGTGTCTTCCAGGAGCCCAGCAGCAGACGGGTCTATCCGAACGGCGACCTCGCCGCCGGGATACTGGGTTACGTCAACGCCGCCGGACACGGCGCCGGCGGCGTGGAGTCCATGCTGGACAAGGAGCTGGCCGGCAAGGACGGCGAGGTCACGTACGCGCAGTCCGGCGGCCGCCGCGTCCCCACCGCGAGCTCCCACGAGACACCGGCGGTGCCCGGCTCGGACATCGAGCTGACCATCGACCGGGACATCCAGTGGGCCGCCCAGCAGGCCATCGCGGACCAGGTGAAGGAGTCCAGGGCGGACCGCGGCTATGTGGTGGTCCAGAACACCAGGACCGGCGAGGTCCTCGCCATGGCCAACGCCCCCGGCTTCGACCCCAACGACCTCTCCCAGGCCAACGCGGCCGCGATGGGCAACGCGGCGCTCCAGGACGTGTACGAGCCGGGCTCGACCAGCAAGGTGATGTCCATGGCCGCGGTGCTGGAGGAGAAGGTCGCCACGCCGGGCACGCATGTCGTCGTCCCGAACCGGCTGCACCGGGGCGACCGGCTCTTCAAGGACGACATCGACCACCCCACCTGGTATCTGACGCTCAACGGTGTCCTCGCCAAGTCCAGCAACATCGGCACCATCCTGGCGACCGGCCAGCTCGGCAAGACCCAGCGCGAGGCCAACAAGGTCCTGTACACGTACCTGACCAGATTCGGCATCGGCCGCCCGACCGGTCTCGGCTATCCGGGCGAGACCCGGGGCATCCTCGCCGCGCCGCAGGACTGGTCCACCTCGCAGCAGTACACGATCCCCTTCGGCCAGGGACTCTCCCTCAACGCCATGCAGGCCGCCTCGGTCTACTCGACCATCGCCAACGGCGGCGTACGGATCGAACCCAGCCTGATCCGTGGCACGAAGGGCCCCGACGGCCGCTTCAGCCCGGCGCCCGCTCCGAAGCAGAGCCGCGTGGTCAGCGAGCAGACCGCGAAGACGGTCGCCACCATGCTGGAGTCGGTCGTCGGCGACGAGGAGGGCACGGGCACCAAGGCCCGGATCCCCGGCTACCGCGTCGCGGGCAAGACCGGCACGGCCAACCGGGTCGATCCGGACCTGGGCCGCTACAAGGGCTACACCGCTTCCTTCGCGGGCTTCGCACCCGCCGACGACCCGCAGATCACCGTCTACTGCGCCATCCAGAACCCCACCAGGGGCAGCTATTTCGGCGGACAGATCTGCGGACCCATCTACAAGAAGGTCATGGAGTTCGCTCTCAAGACCCTGCAGGTCGCACCGACCGGCAGTAAATCCGCCCCGCTGCCGGTCACCTTCAAGCCCGGCGAGTGACCCCAGGGAAAGCCCCAGTGACAACCATCACTCCCGATTCCGGGAACCGCCCAGAGCCCGCCGCGCACGGGTCCGTCTCACGTGGCCCGGGGCCCGCCGGCCCCGGTACGCTCACCGCCGTGCCACACGCTGACCAGTACAGAACCACCCCTGAGGACGCCCCAGTGAACCAGCCGGGGACGCCCCGTCCGGACCGGGTCCGACCGACCTCCCTCGCGGAGCTGGCCGCCCGGCTGGGCGCCGAGGCACCGGGACACGGGGAGGCGCGGGACCCCGGTGAAGTGACGGGCATCACCCATGACTCGCGGGCGGTGCGTGCCGGAGACGTGTACGCCGCGCTGCCCGGCGCCCGCTTCCACGGCGCCGACTTCGCCGCGCAGGCGGCCGGCCTCGGCGCTGCCGCGATCCTCACGGACCCGGCGGGCGCCGGACGGGCCTCGGCCACCGGACTGCCCGTCCTGGTCGTCCGCGATCCACGGGGCGTCATGGGCGAGCTCGCGGCCGAGATCTACGGCCGTCCCGGCGCCGACCTGCTCCAGATCGGCATCACCGGCACCTCGGGCAAGACCACCACCGCCTATCTCGTGGAAGGCGGACTGCGCGGCGCGGGCCACCGCACCGGCCTGATCGGCACCGTGGAGATGCGGATCGACGACGAGCGCATCAAATCGGAGCGCACCACTCCGGAGGCCACCGATCTCCAGGCACTCTTCGCGGTCATGCGGGAACGCGGCGTCGAGTCGGTGGCCATGGAGGTCTCCAGCCACGCCCTGGTGCTCGGCCGAGTCGACGGATGCGTGTTCGACGTCGCCGTCTTCAACAATCTCAGCCCCGAGCACATGGAGTTCCACTCCGGGATGGAGGACTACTTCCAGGCGAAGGCCCAGCTCTTCACTCCGAAGCGCAGCAGGTCCGGCGTGGTGAACTTCGACGACGAGTACGGCCGCCGGCTCGTCGCCGAGGCGTCCGTCCCGGTCACGACCTTCTCCGCGGAGGGCCACCCGGACGCCGACTGGCGTGCCGAGCACGTCGAGATCGGCTCGCACGGCTCCACCTTCGTCGCGGTCGGCCCCAAGGGCGAGCGGATCAGCGCCGAGGCGCCGCTGCCCGGCCCGTTCAATGTCGCCAACACCCTGGCCGCCGTCGTCACCCTGGCCGTCGCCGGGATCGACCCGCAGACCGCCGCCGACGGCATCGCCGCCGTGCCGGGAGTGCCGGGCCGGCTGGAGCGCGTCGAGGCGGGCCAGCCGTATCTCGCCGTCGTCGACTACGCGCACAAGACCGACGCCGTCGAATCGGTTCTGCGCTCTCTGCGCAAGGTCACCGAGGGCAAGCTGCACCTCGTGCTCGGCTGCGGCGGCGACCGCGACGAGACCAAGCGCGGACCGATGGGCGCCGCGGCCGCCCGGCTCGCCGACACCGCCGTACTGACCTCCGACAACCCACGCTCAGAGGACCCGCTCGCGATCCTCGCCGCCATGCTCGCCGGCGCCGCCGAAGTGCCGATCCACGAGCGCGGCAATGTCCTGGTCGACGCCGACCGGGCCTCCGCCATCGCCGAGGTGGTCTCCCGGGCCCGGCCCGCCGACACCGTGCTGATCGCGGGCAAGGGCCACGAGCAGGGCCAGGACATCGCCGGGGTGGTGCGCCCCTTCGACGACCGCCAGGTCCTGCGCGAAGCCATCGAGCGCTCGCTACGCCACGAGCCCCGTCACGAGAACAACAGTCAGGGATGACCCAGTGATCGCCCTCTCCCTCGCCGAGATCGCCGCCATCGTCGGCGGGCAGCCGCACGACATACCGGATCCGGCCGTCCGAGTCACCGGACCCGTCGTCATCGACTCCCGCAAGGTGGAGGCCGGCAGCCTCTTCGCCGCCTTCGCGGGCGAGCAGGTCGACGGCCACGACTACGCGCCACGCGCCGTCGAGGCGGGCGCGGTGGCCGTGCTGGCCGCCCGGCCCGTCGGAGTCCCCGCCATTGTCGTCGAGGACGTCGTAGGGGCCCTCGGCGCCCTCGCGCGTGCCGTCGTCGAGCGCCTCGGCGCCACCGCCGTGGCGCTCACCGGCTCGGCCGGCAAGACCAGCACCAAGGATCTGATCGCCCAGCTCCTCCAGCGCAGAGGTCCCACCGTCTGGCCGGCCGGGAATCTCAACAACGAGATCGGTCTGCCGCTGACCGCGCTGCGGGCCGTCGAGGACACCCGCTATCTCGTCCTCGAAATGGGCGCCCGCTACATCGGCGACATCCGCTACCTCACCGGACTCGTGCCGCCCAGGATCGGCCTCGTACTGAACGTGGGCACGGCCCATATCGGCGAGTTCGGCGGCCGTGAGCAGATCGCCCTGGCCAAGGGCGAAATGGTGGAGTCCCTGCCGTCGGCGGCAGAGGGCGGCGTGGCCGTGCTCAACGCCGACGATCCCCTCGTCCGCGCCATGAGTTCCCGCACCAAGGCCCGTACCGTCCTCTTCGGAGAGTCAGACGAAGCAGACGTACGGGCAGAGAACGTCCGCCTCACGGAGACCGGACGGCCCGCTTTCCGGCTTCGAACACCCTCCGGGTGCAGCGACGTGACGCTGCGGCTGTACGGTGAGCACCACGTGTCGAACGCGCTCGCCGCGGCCGCCGTCGCCCATGAGTTGGGCATGTCCGTCGACGAGATCGCCGTGGCGCTCTCCGAGGCGGGAACCCTCTCCCGCTGGCGTATGGAGGTCACCGAGCGCTCGGACGGCGTGACGATCGTCAACGACGCCTACAACGCGAACCCCGAATCCATGAGAGCGGCGCTCCGTGCGCTGGTCGCCATGGGCGGTGCCACACGGGCCACGGGGGGACGTACGTGGGCGGTGCTCGGCCCGATGGCCGAGCTGGGTGACGACTCGCTCGCCGAGCACGACGCGGTCGGACGGCTCGCCGTCCGGCTCAACGTCAGCAAGCTCGTGGCAGTCGGGGGCAGGGAAGCGTCCTGGCTGCAACTGGGCGCTTACAACGAGGGTTCGTGGGGTGAGGAGTCGGTGCACGTGTCCGACACGCAGGCGGCGGTCGACCTGTTGCGCAGTGAACTGCGTCCGGGAGACGTCGTGCTGGTGAAGGCTTCGAGGTCGGTCGGTCTTGAGCAGGTCGCCCAGGCACTGCTGGAGAACTCCACCGAGGGCGAGGTCGCCGGCCGATGAGGCAGATCCTCTTCGCGGGAGCCATCGGGCTCTTCCTGACCCTGATCGGCACACCGCTGCTGATCAAGCTCCTGGCCCGCAAGGGATACGGGCAGTTCATCCGGGACGACGGCCCGCGTACCCATGGCAGCAAGAAGGGCACGCCCACCATGGGCGGCATCGCCTTCATCCTGGCCACCCTGATCGCCTACGCCCTGGCGAAGGTGATCACCGGCGAGGATCCGACGTTCTCGGGTGTGCTGGTCCTGTTCCTGATGGCGGGCATGGGTCTCGTCGGGTTCCTGGACGACTACATCAAGATCGTGAAGCAGCGGTCGCTCGGCCTGCGGGCCAAGGCCAAGATGGCGGGCCAGTTGATCGTCGGCATCGCCTTCGCGGTGCTCTCGCTCCAGTTCGCCGACAGCCGCGGCAACACTCCGGCGTCCACCAAGCTGTCGTTCGTCACGGACTTCGGCTGGTCGATCGGCCCGGTGCTGTTCGTGGTCTGGGCGCTCTTCATGATTCTCGCGATGTCCAACGGCGTGAACCTCACGGACGGGCTGGACGGCCTCGCCACCGGCGCCTCGGTGATGGTCTTCGGCGCCTACACCTTCATCGGGCTGTGGCAGTTCCAGGAGTCCTGCGCCAACGCGGTGACCCTGACCAACCCCAACGCCTGTTTCGAGGTACGAGATCCACTCGACCTCGCGGTCGTCGCCTCCGCGCTGATGGGCTCCTGCTTCGGCTTCCTGTGGTGGAACACCTCACCCGCGAAGATCTTCATGGGCGACACCGGCTCGCTCGCGCTGGGCGGCGCCCTCGCCGGTCTCGCGATCTGCTCCCGCACGGAGTTCCTGATCGCGCTCCTCGGCGGCCTCTTCGTGATGATCACCATGTCCGTGGTCATCCAGGTCGGTTCGTTCAAGATGACCGGGAAGCGTGTCTTCCGGATGGCTCCGCTCCAGCACCACTTCGAGCTCAAGGGGTGGTCCGAAGTCCTTGTCGTGGTGCGGTTCTGGATCATCCAGGGCATGTGTGTGATCGTGGGCCTCGGACTCTTCTACGCGGGCTGGGCGGCCGATAAGTGAACTGGCAGGGGAAGCGGGTCACCGTCGCGGGTCTCGGGGTTTCCGGGATCCCGGCGGCCCGGGTACTGCGCGAACTCGGCGCCGAGGTCACCGTCGTGAACGACGGCGACGACGAGCGGACCCGCGCCCAGGCCGCCGAGCTGGAGAAGCTGGGTGTCACCGTCCGGCTCGGCGACGGGGCGACCCTGCCCGACTCCACCGAACTGATCGTCACGGCGCCGGGATGGCGGCCGGACAAGCCGCTCTTCGCCGCCGCCGCGGCGGCCGGTGTGGAGATCTGGGGCGATGTGGAGCTGGCCTGGCGGCTGCGCGGGCCCGGCGCGGCTCCCTGGCTCGCGGTCACCGGCACCAACGGCAAGACCACGACCGTCCGGATGCTCGCCGCCATCCTGGAGGCGGCCGGGCTCCGTACGGCCGCCGTCGGCAACATCGGTGTCTCGCTGCTGGACGCCGTCACCGGCGACGAGACGTACGACGTCCTCGCCGTCGAGCTGTCCAGCTACCAACTGCACTGGGCGCCGAGCCCGCGCGCCCACTCCGCCGCGGTGCTCAACCTCGCGCCCGACCATCTCGACTGGCACGGTTCCATGGCCGCGTACGCCGCCGACAAGGGCCGTATCTACGAGGGCAACACCGTCGCCTGCGTCTACAACGCGGCCGACCCGGCGACCGAGGACCTGGTGCGCGCGGCCGATGTCGAGGAGGGCTGCCGGGCGATCGGCTTCACCCTCGGTACTCCGGGACCCTCCCAACTGGGCGTCGTGGACGGCATCCTGGTCGACCGCGCCTTTGTCGACAACCGCCGCGAGCAGGCCCAGGAGCTCGCTCTGGTCAGCGACATCGCCGCGGCCTCCGGCGGAGCGGCCGCGGTCGCCCCGCACAACATCGCCAACGCCCTCGCGGCGGCGGCCCTGGCCCGCGCCTTCGGCGTCGGACCCGTCGCCGTACGCGACGGACTGCGCGCCTTCCGGCCCGACCCGCACCGCATCGAACACGTCGCGGACGTCGGCGGGGTCAGCTACGTCGACGACTCCAAGGCCACCAACACCCATGCCGCGGAGGCGTCCCTGGCGGCCTACGAACCGATCGTCTGGATCGCCGGCGGTCTCGCCAAGGGCGCGGCCTTCGACGAGCTCGTCGAGTCGTCGGCCAAGCGGCTGCGCGGTGTCGTCCTGATCGGGGCCGACCGAGCCCTGATCCGGGAAGCCCTCGCGCGACACGCCCCCGAAGTCCCGGTCGTGGACCTCGACCGGACCGATAGTGGGGCGATGTCGGCGGCGGTCCGCGAAGCGGCACGGCTCGCACAGCCGGGGGACACGGTCCTGATGGCCCCGGCCTGCGCCTCGATGGACATGTTCGCCAACTACAACAAGCGAGGCGAGGCGTTCGCGGACGCGGTACACGCACTCGCCGCCGAGCACGCCTGACCGGTCCGGCCCCGTGCCGTGCCGAGCTGTCCCGGGGCCGCGACACCGGCGGTTTCGCCGCAGGTCCCGGAGCGCCGGCAGCCGCGCCAGGCACGACTGGAGGGGGCAGCGACGATGCCGGCCGACGACATCGCGGGCCGAGATCCGCATCCCGCCGTACGCCGCTGGGAATTCGCCGGAGCGCCAGGCCAGGGCCACCGGTCCGGCGACGGCGCGGGCCCGGCCGGCGGGCGCGGGACCTGGCGCGGGCTCGCGCTGCGCGGCCGGCCCGGCGGGGCCGCCGTACGCCGCCCCGCGAACGCTCGCGGCGCGGGCCGCGGTACCGGCGGGCCCCGGCTGCCCCGCGGTCCCGGGCCGCGGCAGATCTACGAGCGGGCACGGCGGGCCTGGGACCGCCCGCTCACCGCGTACTACGTGATCCTCGGCAGCGGTCTGCTGATCACCGTGCTCGGGCTGGTGATGGTGTACTCCGCGTCGATGATCTACGCGCTCCAGCTCTCGCTGCCCGGCACGTACTTCTTCCGCAAGCAGTTCGTCGCGGTGGCCCTGGGCACCGGTCTGCTGCTGCTCGCCTCCAAGATGCCGGCCAAGCTCCACCGCGCCTTCTCCTATCCGCTGCTGGTCGGCACCGTCTTCCTGATGGTGCTCGTCCAGATCCCCGGGATAGGGCGATCCGTCAACGGCAACCAGAACTGGATCTATCTGGGCGGGCCGTTCCAGCTCCAGCCCAGTGAGTTCGGCAAGCTGGCGCTGATCCTCTGGGGAGCCGATCTGCTCGCCCGCAAGCAGGACAAACGGCTGCTGACACAGTGGAAACACCTGCTCGTGCCGCTCGTCCCCGTCGCCTTCATGCTGCTCGGACTGATCATGCTCGGCGGCGACATGGGCACCGCGATCATCCTCACCTCCATCCTCTTCGGCCTGCTCTGGCTGGCCGGAGCGCCCACCCGCCTCTTCGGCGGAGTGCTTCTGCTGGCCGGCCTGGTCGGCTTCACTCTCATCAAGACCAACGAGAACAGGCTGTCCCGCTTCTCGTGCGTCGGCGCGATCGACCTGGGCCCGCAAGGCCAGTGCTGGCAGGCGGTGCACGGAATCTACGCTCTCGCCTCCGGCGGATGGTTCGGATCCGGACTGGGCGCCAGCGTCGAAAAGTGGGGCCAACTGCCCGAACCGCACACCGACTTCATTTTCGCCATCACCGGGGAGGAACTGGGTCTGGCGGGGACGCTGTCGGTACTCGCACTCTTCGCGGCTCTAGGCTATGCGGGTATCCGCGTGGCCGGACGCACGGAGGACCCCTTCGTGAGGTACGCCGCGGGAGGTGTGACCACCTGGATCACGGTGCAGGCCGTGGTCAATATCGGTGCGGTGCTCGGTCTGCTGCCGATCGCCGGAGTCCCGCTCCCGCTGTTCTCCTACGGAGGCTCGGCCCTGCTGCCGACCATGTTCGCTATCGGGCTGTTGATCGCGTTCGCGCGAGAGGATCCCGCCGCGAAAGCGGCCCTGGCCATGCGACGGCCCGGGGTGAGATGGAAGACGATGAGACGGCGCGTCAAGAAGCGTCCGTCCGGAGAGCGGTGAATTTCGGTGCATGTCGTACTCGCCGGCGGGGGGACCGCCGGCCACATCGAGCCCGCGCTCGCCCTCGCGGACGCCCTGCGCAGGCAGGACCCGACCGTGGGAATCACGGCCCTCGGTACCGAGCGCGGCCTGGAGACCAGGCTCGTCCCGGAGCGGGGGTACGAGCTGGGACTGATCCCCGCCGTACCACTGCCGCGCAAACCCACGCCGGAGCTGATCACCGTCCCTGGGCGGCTGCGCGGCACGATCAAGGCCGCCGAGCAGATCCTGGAACGCACCAAGGCGGACTGCGTCGTGGGCTTCGGCGGCTATGTCGCGCTGCCCGGCTACCTCGCGGCCAAGCGGCTCGGGGTGCCGATCGTCGTCCATGAGGCCAACGCGAGGCCCGGTCTGGCCAACAAGATCGGCTCGCGGTACGCGGCCGGCGTCGCCGTCTCCACTCCGGACAGCAAGCTCAGGGGCGCCCGCTACATCGGCATCCCGCTGCGCCGTACCATCGCCACTCTCGACCGGGCCAGGGTCCGCCCCGAGGCGCGCGCCGCCTTCGGGCTCGACCCCAACCTTCCGACGCTGCTCGTCTCCGGAGGCTCGCAGGGCGCGCGCCGGCTCAACGAGGTGATCCAGCAGATCGCTCCGGTGCTCCAGCGCTCCGGAATCCAGATCCTGCACGCCGTCGGTCCGAAGAACGAAATGCCGCGCGTCGACAACATGCCGGGGATGCCGCCCTATATCCCGGTACCGTACGTGGACCGTATGGACCTCGCGTACGCCGCGGCCGACATGATGCTCTGCCGCGCCGGCGCGATGACCGTCGCCGAACTCTCCGCCGTCGGGCTTCCCGCCGCCTATGTCCCGTTGCCGATCGGCAACGGCGAACAGCGGCTCAACGCCCAGCCGGTGGTGAAGGCCGGCGGCGGACTGCTGGTCGACGACGCCGAACTGACGCCCCAGTGGGTGCAGAGCCAAGTGCTTCCGGTGCTCGCCGACCCGCACCGGCTGTACGAGATGTCCCGCGCGGCCTCCGAGTTCGGCCGCAGGGACGCCGATGAACTGCTGGTCGCCATGGTGTACGAGGCGATCGCCGGGCGCCGTAAGGCATAGGGAGGCAGGGGAGCGTGGCCGGACCGACGATCGCCGAGCGCGGCGCACGACCGCGGTTGAAGTCCGGCCGCGCTTCTCAGGAGCCGCCGTCCCGCCGGCTCCGGCTCCCGGGCCGGCGGCTGATGATCGTACTGGTGGGCGTGATGGTGGTTCTCACCGGCGGACTCTGGGTGCTGTACGGCTCGAACTGGCTGCGGGCCGAGCGGGTGAGCACCTCGGGCACCGTCGTACTCACTCGTGCCGAGGTGGCGGCGGCGGCCGACGTACCGGTCGGCGCGCCGCTGATTTCCGTCGACACGGACGCGATTGAGGGCCGCCTCCTGCGGAGGCTGTCGCGAATCGACTCGGTTGAGGTCGTTCGTTCATGGCCGCACGGGATCGATCTGAAAGTGGTCGAGCGAATCCCCGTCCTGCTGATCGAAAAAGACACGAAGTTTATCGAAATGGACGGAGCCGGCCAGCGGTTCGCCACGGTGGAGACGGCGCCCAGAGGCGTCCCGCTGCTGCGGCTGTCGCCGGACCGGTCGGCCAGTCTGCGGCGCTTCGGAACGGACCGTCTGGCGCTCGAAGCGGTGCGGGTGCGGAGCGAGCTGCCCAGGAAAGTGGCCGGCGACACCAGGGTGATCCGGGTCCATTCGTACGACTCGGTCTCACTGGAGTTGAGCGGCGGCCGTACGGTGATGTGGGGCAGCGCCGAGGACGGCGCCGCCAAGGCGCGTGCGCTCACCGCTCTCATGAAAGCGGCTCCCGGCGCGGCGCACTTCGATGTAAGTGCGCCCACCGCACCTGCGGTATCAGGGAGTTGACGGACATATGTGCTGGCCAGCACCCTGGTTGGTCAGCGCTATGGGTGATCACATAGGGTGAAAAGAAAAACGGGAGGTTCGGCGTGTTCGTTGAACGCGCGCCACTTGTCGACTTAGTGTCCTGTTCGGAAGAGTCCAAGAAAGTCCACGAAGCGGACACATTGGTAACCCTAAGGTTCAACGTTAGGGTTTGGGTCGGCGTTTCGGACCGTCCCATCGGCATCAGTCGTCGCGGCGTCACAACCGTGAAGCGACGACACGTAACTCGAGGCGAGAGGCCTTCGACGTGGCAGCACCGCAGAACTACCTCGCAGTCATCAAGGTCATCGGTGTCGGCGGCGGTGGTGTCAATGCCATCAACCGGATGATCGAGGTCGGCCTCAAGGGCGTCGAGTTCATCGCGATCAACACGGACGCGCAAGCACTGTTGATGAGCGACGCCGACGTCAAGCTCGACGTCGGCCGGGAACTCACCCGCGGCCTCGGGGCCGGAGCCAACCCGGCAGTCGGCCGCAAGGCGGCAGAGGACCACCGCGAGGAGATCGAGGAGGTCCTCAAGGGGGCCGACATGGTCTTCGTCACCGCGGGTGAAGGCGGCGGCACCGGCACCGGCGGCGCACCCGTCGTCGCCAATATCGCGCGCTCGCTGGGCGCCCTGACGATCGGCGTGGTCACCCGCCCGTTCACCTTCGAGGGCCGCCGTCGCGCGAACCAGGCGGAGGACGGCATCGCCGAACTCCGCGAAGAGGTCGACACCCTCATCGTCATCCCCAACGACCGGCTGCTGTCCATCTCGGACCGCCAGGTCAGCGTGCTCGACGCGTTCAAGTCCGCGGACCAGGTGCTGCTGTCGGGTGTACAGGGCATCACCGACCTGATCACCACGCCCGGGCTGATCAACCTCGACTTCGCCGACGTCAAGTCCGTGATGTCGGAGGCGGGCTCGGCGCTCATGGGCATCGGCTCCGCCCGCGGCGACGACCGCGCGGTGGCCGCCGCCGAGATGGCGATCTCCTCGCCGCTCCTCGAAGCGTCCATCGACGGCGCCCGCGGTGTCCTGCTCTCCATCTCCGGCGGTTCCGACCTCGGTCTCTTCGAGATCAACGAGGCCGCGCAGCTGGTGAGTGAGGCGGCCCATCCGGAAGCCAACATCATCTTCGGCGCCGTCATCGACGACGCCCTGGGCGACGAGGTACGGGTCACCGTCATCGCGGCCGGCTTCGACGGCGGACAGCCGCCGACCCGCCGCGAGACCGTCCTCGGCTCCGGTTCCTCCAAGCGTGACGAGCAGGCCGCCTCGACCCGGTCCACGGACAGCGGCCGGTCCACGGGCGGACTCGGCACCGTGCCGCCGCGTGAGGACAGCCCGGTGCGGGCGGAATCCGCACCGACGATCAACGAGAAGTCGTACTCCCAGGTGAGCCCGCCGCAGGTCCCTCCGGCCCGTCCCTACCAGGACGCCCAGGCGGAGGAGCTGGACGTCCCGGACTTCTTGAAGTGATACGGCGGCACGAAACACTGAGCGGCGCGCACTTCGCCTTCACCGACCGGTGGGGCGGGGTGAGCGCCGCTCCGTACGAGCAGCTCAATCTCGGCGGCGCGGTCGGCGACGACCCGGCCGCCGTACGCGCCAACCGCGAACTCGCGGCGAAGTCCCTGGCACTCGACCCCGCTCAGGTGGTCTGGATGCACCAGGTGCACGGCCGCGATGTGGCCGTCGTCGAAGGTCCCTGGGCGGACGCGGACATCCCGGCCGTCGACGGGATCGTCACCCGGCGCCGCGGACTCGCCCTCGCCGTACTCACCGCGGACTGCGTTCCGGTGCTGCTGGCCGACCCGGTCGCGGGAGTCGCGGCCGCCGCCCACGCCGGCCGGCCCGGTATGGTCGCGGGGATCGTCCCGGCCACGGTCGAGGCCATGGTCTCGCTCGGTGCGGAACCGTCCCGGATCACCGCCCGTACCGGACCCGCCGTCTGCGGTCGCTGTTACGAAGTACCCGCGCTGATGCGGGACGAGGTCGCCGCCGTCGTACCGGAGGCCCGGTCCGAGACGAGCTGGTCCACTCCGGCCGTCGATGTCACGGCCGGAGTGCACGCGCAGCTCGATGCCCTCGGGGTCCGGGACCGGCAGCGATCGGTGGTCTGCACAATGGAGTCGGGCGATCATTTCTCGTATCGCCGCGACCGCACGACCGGCAGGCTCGCCGGCTATGTCTGGCTGGACTGATAAGGCATGAAGGACCGCAAGACCGAACTCGCGGAAAATCTCGCGACGGTGGAGGAACGTATCGCCTCCGCCTGTGCCGCCGCCGGGCGTGAGCGGCGGGAGGTGACCCTGATCGTGGTCACCAAGACCTATCCCGCGAGTGATGTCCGCCTCCTCCATGAACTCGGCGTGCGACACGTGGCCGAGAACCGTGATCAGGACGCCGCACCCAAGGCCGCCGCCTGTGCTGATTTGTCGCTCACCTGGCATTTCGTGGGTCAATTGCAGACGAACAAGGTTCGCTCTGTGGCCAGTTATGCCGATGTGGTGCAGTCTCTGGACCGGCTCAAGCTCGTTTCCGCACTCTCCGCAGCGGCGGTGCGCGCGGAGCGTGAGCTGACTTGTCTGATTCAGGTGGCGCTCGACGCGGAGTCCGGTGAGCGCGGTGCGAGAGGCGGCGTGGCACCCGGCGGAATCGAGGAGTTGGCCGCCGCGGTGGCCGGCGCACCAGGACTGCGGCTCGGCGGTCTGATGACCGTGGCGCCGCTCGCCGGGCCGTACGCGGGCCGGCAACAGGCGGCGTTCGAGCGGCTGCTGGAATTCTCATCCCGCCTGCGCGCGGACCATCCGGCTGCGAACATGGTGTCAGCAGGGATGAGTACGGACCTTGAGGACGCCGTACGGGCCGGAGCGACACATGTTCGCGTCGGTACGGCGGTACTCGGAGTCCGACCCAGCCTCGGGTAACGTCGCGAAGCAAGTCGGACCACAGCAGAAAATATGGTCATTTCCGCCGAAGGCGGACAGGCCTAGTGGATCGCGGGCACTTGGTGACGAGGCCGATCCACCACAGAGCGGAGGACTCAGAGCATGGCCGGCGCGATGCGCAAGATGGCGGTCTACCTCGGCCTCGTGGAGGACGATGGGTACGACGGCCGGGGCTTCGACCCCGACGACGATTTCGAACCCGAGCCGGAGCCCGAGCGGGAGCACCGGCGCCACCAGCCCGTCCACTCACAGGAGCGGGAGGAACCGGTCCGGGTGGTTTCTCCGCCTCCGCAGCGTGAACGTGAGCGTGAACCGGTTCCGCTAGCGGCAGAAAGCGGACGTCCGGCACGTATCGCCCCCGTGGCATCCATCACACCTGAACGCCCGAGTCTGGAGAAGAACGCACCGGTGATCATGCCCAAGGTTGTGTCCGAGCGGGAGCCCTACCGCATCACCACACTGCACCCGAGGACCTACAACGAGGCCCGTACCATCGGGGAACACTTCCGCGAGGGCACTCCAGTGATCATGAATCTCACGGAGATGGACGACACGGACGCGAAGCGACTTGTCGACTTCGCGGCGGGACTCGTCTTCGGTCTCCATGGCAGCATTGAACGGGTGACGCAGAAGGTGTTCCTGCTGTCTCCTGCTAACGTCGATGTCACGGCGGAGGACAAGGCCCGCATCGCAGAGGGCGGATTCTTCAACCAGAGCTGAGAACACAACACCGGGAACGACCCGGTCGCACGGCGGGGCAGAACCGGCCGGACGGCCGGAGCAGAGTGAACCAGGGGAGAGGGAAGCGCGGGATGGGCGTAGCACTACAGGTGGTCTACATCGTGCTGATGTGCTTCCTCATCGTGCTGATTTTCCGGCTGGTCATGGACTACGTCTTCCAGTTCGCCCGTTCATGGCAACCCGGCAAGGCGATGGTGGTCGTTCTTGAGGCCACCTACACTGTCACCGATCCACCGCTCAAGCTTTTGCGGCGGTTCATTCCGCCGCTGCGTCTCGGGGGCGTGGCACTCGACCTGTCCTTCTTCGTTCTGATGATCATCGTGTACATCCTGATCTCGCTTGTGAGCAGCCTTGCGAGGGGAATGTGAACGATACGGTCTTGCCGACTGCCGACGACTACGTAGAGGTGAAGAAGAGATGCCGTTGACCCCTGAGGACGTGCGGAACAAGCAGTTCACGACCGTCCGCCTCCGAGAAGGCTACGACGAGGACGAGGTCGATGCCTTTCTCGACGAGGTCGAGGCCGAACTGACCCGCCTCCTTCGCGAGAACGAGGACCTGCGCGCGAAGCTGGCCGCCGCCACGCGCGCCGCCGCGCAGAACCAGCAGCAGCAGGGCATGCGCAAGCCGCCCGAACAGCAGGACCGGCCGGGGGCTCCGGTGCCCGCCGCCATATCTGGACCGCCGGTCCAGCAGCAGCCGCCGCAGATGGGTCCGCCCCAACTGCCCGGTGGCGCTCCGCAGCTTCCCGCCGGACCGAGCGCCCACGGCGGTCACGGTCCGCAGGGTCATGGCCCGCAGGGCCAGCACGGCCCCGGCCCCATGCAGGGCGGTCCCATGCAAGGTGGTCCCATGCAGGGCGGCCCGATGCAGGGTGGTCCGATGGGCCAGGGTGGTCCCATGCAGGGTGGTCCGATGGGCCAGGGCGGTCCCATGCAGGGCGGCCCGATGCAGGGTGGTCCGATGCAGGGCGGCCCCATGGGCCAAGGTGGTCCGATGGGCCAGGGTGGTCCGATGGGCCAGGGCGGTCCCATGGGTGGACCGATGGGCGGCCCCATGGGCGGCCACAACCCGCAGATGCAGCAGCCCGGTCAGGGCCCCGGCGGCGACAGTGCCGCGCGGGTGCTCTCCCTCGCCCAGCAGACCGCCGACCAGGCCATCGCCGAGGCGCGCTCCGAGGCCAACAAGATCGTTGGCGAGGCGCGCAGCCGAGCCGAGGGTCTGGAGCGCGACGCGCGCGCCAAGGCGGACGCGCTGGAGCGGGACGCCCAGGAGAAGCACCGCGTGGCGATGGGCTCGCTGGAGTCCGCGCGCGCGACGCTGGAGCGCAAGGTCGAGGACCTGCGCGGCTTTGAGCGCGAGTACCGCACACGCCTGAAGTCCTACCTGGAGAGCCAGCTCCGTCAACTGGAGACCCAGGCCGACGACTCGCTGGCGCCGCCGCGGACGCCGGCTGCCGCTTCGCTGCCGCCGTCGCCGTCCATGGCTCCGGCCGGTGCGGGTGCGATGGGTCACAGCATGGGAGGCGGCCCGTCCATGGGTGGCCACGGCGGCCCGTCCGCGGGTCCGTCGTACGGCGGCCAGCAGCAGATGTCGCCGGCCATGACCCAGCCGATGGCACCGGTGCGGCCGCAGGCGCCGCAGCCGATGCAGCAGGCTCCGTCGCCGATGCGCGGATTCCTCATCGACGAGGACGACAACTGACGGGGGTACGCGTGAACAACGCGTAGCCGTCGGCAGGCTGAGAGGGCTGGGCCCGGGGTGAGAACCCCGGGCCCAGCCCTTTTGCCTGCCCGTGTCCCGCCCGCCGGGACCGTGCCGGAGCGGGAACCACGAAGGCCCGCTCCCCGGTTGGCCGGGAAGCGGGCCCTTGGGTCCGGGTTACGCCTTGCGGAGGCGGAAGGTGAGGGACAGGCCCTCGTCGGTGAAGGGCTCGCCGTACGAGTCGTCCGCCTCGCCCGTCGCGAAGTCCAGCGCCAGGACCTCGTCGGCGACCAGCTCGGCGTGCGCGTCCAGGGCCTCCGCCGTCTCGTCGGCCGCTGTGATCCAGCGCACGGCGATACGGTCCGCGACATCCAGGCCGCTGTTCTTGCGGGCCTCCTGGATCAGCCGGATCGCGTCACGCGCCAGCCCCGCCAGCCGCAGCTCCGGAGTGATCTCCAGATCCAGGGCGACCGTCGCACCCGAGTCGGAGGCGACCGACCAGCCCTCACGCGGTGTCTCCGTGATGATCACCTCGTCGGGAGCGAGCGAGACCGTTTCGCCGTCCACGGTCACCGCGGCCGTACCGTCGCGCAGCGCGGCGGACAGCGCCGCCGCGTCCGTCTCCGCGACCGCCTTGGCCACGGCCTGGACGCCCTTGCCGAAGCGCTTGCCCAGCGCGCGGAAGTTCGCCTTGGCCGTCGTGTCGACGAGCGATCCGCCCACCTCGGAGAGCGTGGCCAGGGACGAGACGTTCAGCTCCTCGGTGATCTGGGCGCGCAGCTCGGCGGAGAGGGCCTCGAAGCCCGTCGCCGCGATGAGCGCGCGGGACAGCGGCTGACGGGTCTTCACTCCCGACTCGGCCCGCGTCGCCCGGCCCAGCTCCACCAGCCGCCGTACCAGCGCCGTCTGCTGGGAGAGCGCCGGGTCGATCGCCGTGAGATCGGCCTCGGGCCAGCCGGCGAGATGCACCGACTCCGGCGCGTCCGGCGTCACCGGTACGACCATGTCCTGCCAGACCCGCTCGGTGATGAACGGGGTCAGCGGAGCCATCAGTCGCGTGACGGTCTCGACCACGTCGTGCAGCGTGCGCAGCGCCGCCTTGTCGCCCTGCCAGAAGCGGCGGCGCGAACGGCGGACGTACCAGTTGGACAGGTCGTCCACGAAGGCCGAGAGCAGCTTGCCGGTGCGCTGGGTGTCGTACGTCTCCATGGCCTGAGTGGTCTGGTCGACCAGCGCGTGCAGCTCGCTCAGCAGCCAGCGGTCGAGGATCGGCCGGTCGGCCGGCGCCGGATCGGCCTCGCTCGGCGCCCAGTCCGACGTACGCGCGTACAGGGCCTGGAAGGCGACCGTGTTCCAGTACGTCAGCAGCGTCTTGCGGACGACCTCCTGGATCGTGCCGTGGCCGACCCGGCGGGCCGCCCACGGCGAGCCGCCGGCCGCCATGAACCAGCGGACCGCGTCCGCGCCGTGCTGGTCCATCAGCGGGATCGGCTGGAGGATGTTGCCGAGGTGCTTGGACATCTTCCGGCCGTCCTCGGCGAGGATGTGGCCGAGGCAGACGACGTTCTCGTAGGACGACTTGTCGAAGACCAGCGTGCCGACCGCCATCAGCGTGTAGAACCAGCCGCGTGTCTGGTCGATCGCCTCCGAGATGAACTGCGCCGGATAGCGCTTCTCGAACAGCTCCTTGTTCTTGTACGGATAGCCCCACTGCGCGAACGGCATCGAACCCGAGTCGTACCAGGCGTCGATGACCTCGGGGACGCGTGTCGCCGTCTGCCCGCAGTCCGGACAGGCGAAGGTGACCTCGTCGATGTACGGGCGGTGCGGGTCGAGCGCGGACTGGTCCGTGCCCGTCAGGTCGCTCAGCTCGGCGCGCGAACCGACACAGGTGAGGTGGTTGTCCTCACAGCGCCAGATGGGCAGCGGAGTGCCCCAGTAGCGGTTGCGGGACAGCGCCCAGTCGACGTTGTTGTTCAGCCAGTCGCCGTACCGGCCGTGCTTGACCGAGTCCGGGAACCAGTTGGTCTTCTCGTTCTCGTCCAGCAGCCGGTCCTTGATGGCCGTCGTACGGATGTACCAGGACGGCTGCGCGTAGTAGAGCAGCGCGGTGTGGCAGCGCCAGCAGTGCGGATAGCTGTGCTCGTACGGAACGTGCCGGAACAGCAGCCCGCGCTCGCGCAGGTCCTCGGTGAGCGCCTCGTCGGCCTTCTTGAAGAAGACCCCGCCGACCAGCGGGACGTCCTCCTCGAAGGTGCCGTTGGGACGGACCGGGTTCACCACCGGCAGCCCGTAGGCGCGGCAGACCTTGAGGTCCTCCTCACCGAAGGCCGGCGACTGGTGGACCAGACCCGTGCCGTCCTCGGTCGTGACGTACTCGGCGTTGACGACGTAGTGCGCCTCGGTACCGACCGGGAAGTCGACGAACGTGAAGGGACGGTCGTATGTCCAGCGCTCCATCTCGCGGCCGGAGAAGGACTCGCCGGTGGTCTCCCAGCCCTCGCCCAGCGCCTTGCCCAGCAGCGGCTCGGCGACGACGAGCTTCTCCTCGCCGTTCGTCGCGACGACATAGGTGACATCGGGGTGCGCGGCGACGGCGGTGTTCGAGACCAGGGTCCAGGGCGTGGTCGTCCAGACCAGCAGCGCGGCCTCGCCCGCGAGCGGTCCCGAGGTGAGCGGGAAGCGGACGAAGACCGACGGGTCGATGATCGTCTCGTAGCCCTGCGCCAGCTCGTGGTCGGAGAGACCGGTCTCGTCGCGCGGACACCAGGGCGCCACCCGGTGGTCCTGGACCAGCAGGCCCTTGTTGAAGATCTCCTTCAGCGACCACCAGACGGACTCGACGTACTCCGGGTCCATCGTGCGGTAGGCGTCGTCCAGATCGACCCAGTACCCCATGCGGGTCGTCAGCTCGGCGAAGGCGTCGGTGTGCCGGGTCACGGACTCACGGCACTTGGCGTTGAACTCGGCGATGCCGTACGCCTCGATGTCCTTCTTGCCGTTGAAGCCCAGCTCCTTCTCCACGGCCAGCTCCACCGGCAGGCCGTGGCAGTCCCAGCCGGCCTTGCGCGCGACGTGGTAGCCGCGCATGGTGCGGAAGCGCGGGAAGACGTCCTTGAACACGCGGGCTTCGATGTGGTGCGCGCCCGGCATTCCGTTGGCGGTGGGCGGGCCCTCGTAGAAGACCCACTCGGGACGGCCCTCGGACTGTTCGAGGGACTTGTCGAAGACCTTGTGATCGCGCCAGAAATCGAGCACGGCGTGCTCCAGCGCGGGCAGGTCGACCTGGGCGGGCACCTGGCGGTACTGGGTCGGGTTCACTGGTGTCATGAGGCGCTTCCTCCGGCGGAACTCTGGCATCTCCGTCGGAGGGACGAGAGCTGGGCTCCCGCGGTACCACCCTCCTTGGCCCCGGGTGTACACCACCCGCGGCCCCCTCATTGGGGTCGCGCTGCCGGTTCTACTCGTCCTCGGCGCACCGTGGACTTTCTTCCGGCGGCTCCGGGGTGATCCTTCGCTTCGCGCTCGCCCCCGGGCTCTCACCGTCCCCGGGTCGCTCATGGCCGCGTACGACGCTACTCGTCCCCATCCACGCCTCTCGCTCGGCCCAGTGTACGGGGCCGGGCGGGGCGCGGCCGACCGGTTTTCACGGAGCTGCCGTACGGCCGAACGCATGACCCGAACGGTTACTCCGGCCCCGGCGCAGGGGGGTGGTCGCACCGGAGGCGGATTACCGGGCGGCGCGCTGGGCACAACGGATGCAGGCTTGTCTTGTCATCGCATGGGGAGGGCCGAAACGGCGGCGTGCCCCGTTTGCCGCGGGGCCGGGGTCGATTTATCGTCCCACCACGATTCGCGCGCAAGATCACACTATGTGAAGGGGCCGCGGCATGGTGGCGAAGAAGTCCGCCGCGAAGAAGGCGACCGCGGCGAAGAAGACGAAGAAGACACCGGCCGAGAAGACGGCGGCGAAACGGACGGCCCAGAAGCAGACGGCCCAGAAGCAGACGGCCGCGAAGAAGGCGCCGGCGAGCAGGGCACCTGCGAAGAAGTCCGCGGCCGAGCGGGCGGTACCCGACCGGGCCGCCGCCGGCGAAACCGCGAAGAAGGCCGCGTCCGCGGCCGAGGGGGCGGCCCAGGCCGCGAAGCAGACGGGAGCCAAGACGGTGGCAGCGAAGAAGAGTACGGGCGGCAGGAACACCGCTGCCGGTAAGGGCGCCGCGGCGGCCGCGACAGCGGTTCCCACGGCGCGCGCCGCCGCCGCGACGACCCCGGGGGAGCTCGCGGTACGGCCGGGCGAGGAGCCATGGACCCCGGAGGAGGTCGCGGCCGCGCGGGCCGAGCTGGAAGGCGAGATCGCCCGGCTGAACGCCGAGATCACCTCGTCGGAGACCTCGCTGGCCGGACTGATGCGGGACTCCGGCGACGGCGCCGGTGACGACGAGGCGGACACCGGTACCAAGAACATCACGCGTGAGCACGAGATGGCGCTGGCGGCCAACGCCCGCGAGATGCTGGAACAGACCGAGCGGGCGCTGCTGAGGCTCGACGCGGGGACGTACGGACTCTGCGAGATCTGCGGCAATCCGATCGGAAAGGCCCGGATGCAGGCGTTCCCGCGCGCCACACTCTGTGTGGAGGACAAGCAGAAGCAGGAACGGCGTGGCTGAACGCGTACGCGTGTGCCGTACCCTCGTCCTCATTCAGGCACCTAGGTTGAGGGACTCACGTGGCAGAGGCGGAGCGCGGCATCGGTACGCCGGATGTTGACGACCAGGCTGTGGCTTCCGCCGAGCGGCCCCGGGGAAGGCGCAGGATCCTGGCGCTCTTCGGCGTCGCGGTCGTGGCCTATCTGCTGGATCTCGGCAGCAAGATGCTTGTGGTGGCCAGGCTGGAGCACCACGAGCCGATCAATGTCGTCGGCGATCTGCTGAGGTTCGAGGCGGTACGGAACCCGGGTGCGGCCTTCGGCATCGGCGAGGCGTTCACGGTGATCTTCACGATCATCGCGGCGACGGTGATCGTGGTGATCGCCCGGCTGGCACGCAAGCTCTACAGCCTGCCGTGGGCGATCGCGCTCGGTCTGCTGCTCGGTGGCGCGCTCGGCAATCTCACCGACCGGATCTTCCGCGCGCCGGGAGTGTTCCGCGGCGCCGTCGTGGACTTCATCGCGCCGTCGCACTTCGCGGTCTTCAATCTCGCCGACTCCGCGATCGTCTGCGGCGGTGTCCTGATCGTGCTGCTGTCGTTCCGGGGGCTGGACCCCGACGGGACCGTCCACAAGGACTGACAAGGCATACTCGACGGGTGAGCTTTCCCGAGATCAGAACGCTGCCCGTGCCCGATGGCCTGGAAGGCGAGCGCGTCGACGCCGCCATCGCCCGTATGTTCGGGTTCTCCCGGACGAAGGCGGCCGATCTGGCCGCTTCCGGGAAGGTCCTGGTCGACGGCGCCGTCGTCGGAAAGTCCGAGCGGGTGAACGGCGGGGCCTGGCTTGAGGTGGAGATGCCCGAGGCGGCCGCGCCCGTACAGATCGTGGCCGAGCCGGTCGAGGGCATGGAGATCGTGCACGACGACGACGATCTCGTGGTGATCGCCAAGCCGGTCGGAGTGGCCGCGCATCCGAGCCCCGGCTGGACCGGTACGACAGTCATCGGCGGTCTGGCCGCGGCCGGCTACCGGATCTCGACCTCCGGCGCGGCCGAGCGGCAGGGCATCGTGCACCGGCTGGACGTGGGCACCTCCGGGCTGATGGTCGTGGCCAAGTCGGAGCGGGCCTACACCCTGCTCAAGGCGCAGTTCAAGGAGCGCGTCGTCGACAAGCGCTACCACGCGCTGGTGCAGGGCCACCCGGATCCGATGAGCGGGACCATCGACGCTCCGATCGGCCGCCATCCGAACCATGACTACAAGTGGGCCGTCACCGCCGAGGGCAAGCCGTCGGTCACGCACTACGACCTGATCGAGGCGTTCCGGTCGGCCTCCCTGCTGGACATCAAGCTGGAGACGGGCCGTACGCATCAGATCCGGGTGCATATGTCGGCCCACCGCCACCCGTGCGTGGGCGATCTCACCTACGGCGCCGATCCGACACTGGCGAAGCGGCTGGGACTGACCCGGCAGTGGCTGCACGCGGTGCGTCTCGGCTTCGAACACCCGGCGGACGGGCGGTGGGTGGAGTTCGCCAGCACGTATCCGGCGGATCTCCAGGGCGCGCTGGACACGGTCAGGGCGGAGAGCAACGTATGAGTACGGCCAGAAGCGGCGAATCCGGCTCTTCTGAAACGTTCGGATCTTCGGGGTCTTCCGGCTCTCCGGGATACACGGTACGAGTCGCGGTGGATCCGGCGGACATCGAGGCGTGCTTCGCCGTGCGCAAGGAAGTCTTCGTCGTCGAACAGCGGGTGCCCGAGGACATCGAGTACGACGGCCGTGACGGCGACGCCGTCCAGGTGCTGGCCGTCCGCGACGACGGGCTGCCGCTGGGCACCGGCCGGCTGCTGTACGGACCGGGCGCGGCCGACCGGACCGGCGGGGATCCGGCCGTCGGTTCGCTGGGCCGGCTGGCGGTCGGCGCGGCGGCCCGGGGCCGCGGCGTCGGCGCGGCGCTGGTGCGCGCGATCGAGGAGGCGGCGCGCGGGCGCGGTCTCACGGTGGTGGATCTGCACGCCCAGTCGCACGCGCTGGGTTTTTACGAACGGCTGGGGTACGAGGCGTACGGACCCGAGTTCCTGGACGCGGGCATCGCGCACCGGTCGATGCGGCGCGCGCTGTAGCGGTTCGGCGGTTGGCCGGCGTCGCGCGAGCGGTACCGGCCGGCTGAGTCCGGGTCGTCCGTTGGCCGGATTCGGATGAGTCGCGTGGCAGGCTGGGGCCCTTGATCACCAACGCCCGCCTCTCGACCGCCGGAGGACGCCCGTGGACCAGCTCGCGCTGCTGCTCGTGCTGTTGCTCGGAGCGGTGGTCACGGTGCCTCTCGGCGAGCGTCTGCGGCTGCCGCCACCGGTGCTGATGACCCTGGTGGGGATCGCGCTCGCGCTGCTGCCCTTTGTACCGGACGTCCAGATTCCGCCGGACTTCATCCTTCCGCTGTTGCTGCCGCCGCTGCTGTACGCCGCCGTGCAGCGCACGTCCTGGCGGCAGTTCGCGGCCAACAAGCGCCCCATCTTCCTGCTCGCGGTCGCGCTGGTCTTCGTGACGACGGCCGCCGCGGCCTGGGTGGCCAACTCCATCGTGCCGGGACTGCCGATCGCCGCCGCGGTCGCGCTGGGCGCGCTTGTCGCTCCGCCGGACCCGGTGGCCGCGACCGCCGTCGCCGGCTCCCTCGGGCTGCCCAGGCGGCTGGTCTCGATCCTGGAGGGCGAGGGACTCTTCAACGACGTCACCGCGATCGTGCTCTACCACGTGGCCATCGCGGCGGCCGTCAGCGGAACGTTCTCCTGGCCGGAGGCGGTCGGGACGCTCGTGCTCTCCGCGGTGGTGGCGGTGGCGGTGGGACTCGCGCTCGGCTGGCTCTCCAACCACCTGATGTCCCTGCTCGGGGACGCGACGCTGCAGATCGGTCTGACGCTGCTGGTGCCGTTCGCCAGTTACGTCCTGGCGGAGGAGCTGCTGGGATCGGGTGTGCTCGCCGTCCTCACCACCGCGCTCTATCTCGCCGAGCACACGGCGGACGCCGACGACGTCATGGGAAGGCTGGCCGGCAACGCCTTCTGGCAGATCGTCGACACGCTGGTGACCGGCGTCGCCTTCGGGCTCATCGGACTCGAACTCCACAACGCCGTCAGCGCGGCGGCCGGCCGGGAGTTCCAACTCCTGGGCTGGGGCGCGGCGGTGGTCGGTGTGGTCGTGGGCGTACGGCTGATGTATCTGCTGCCGGCGACCTGGCTGGCCAAGCGGATGCACACGCTCCGCGACTACGACGAGGACATCCCGCTCGGCTGGCGCGAGACCGTGGTGATGTGGTGGGCCGGGATGCGCGGAGTGGCCTCGGTCGCGCTGGCGCTGGCGATCCCGCTCAGGACCGACAGCGGAGAGCCGTTTCCCGGCCGGGAGGAGATCATCTACATCGCGTTCGCGGTCATCGTGACCACGCTGGTCTTCCAGGGCCTGACCCTGCCCTGGCTGGTGCGGCGGCTCGGCGTACGGGCGGACGCCGACGCCGAGCGGGAGCTGGAACACTCGCTCGCCGTGCGCGCGGCGAGAGCGGCCAGGCGGCGGCTCCGGGAGATCGAGGACGTCGAGGATCTGCCGGAGGACATCAGCGAGCGGTTGCAGCGCGGAGCCTTCGACATCGGCGCGCGGATCAGCCCCGACATCGTCGACGACGAGCGGCGCGAGTGGTTCACCAAGCGGGCGGACCGGGTCAGGACCGTCCAGCGCGTCCAGCGCGACATGATGTCGGCGGCCCGCCACGAGGTCCTGTCGGCGCGCAACGAACCAGGCGTGGACCCGGAGGTGGTGGACCGCGTTCTGCGCCATCTCGACGTGCGCAGCATGCGCTGAGACCGCCGGTCAGCCGCGGCCGGTGCGCGGCGGCGCGGCGCTCTCGGCGGCGACGGACGGATGCGCGCCGTTTCCAGGACCGAGCCGCCGAGCACGGTCAGCGGGCGCAGTACGTTCTCCATGGCTCCCTCGGTGGCTCCGGCGGGTGCTGGCAGGATGGCCGGATGGACATCATGCTTTTCCACTCGGTCTACGGTCTGCGCCCAGCCGTGCACGCGGTCGCCGACCGGTTGCGTGCCGCTGGGCATGACGTGCGCGTGCCCGACCTCTTCGAGGGGCAGACCGCCGACACCGTCGAGGAGGGCATGGCGCTGAAGGACAAGATCGGCAAGGACGAGCTGCTCCGGCGCGCGGTCCTGGCCGCGGCGCCGTACTCGGAGCGCGGCCTGCTCTACGCGGGCCTCTCGCTGGGCGGCTCCATCGCGCAGAACCTGGCGCTGGGCGACGACAAGGCGCGCGGTCTGCTGCTGTTGCACGGCACGTCCGACATCGCCGAGAACGCGTCCGTCGACGAGCTGCCCGTACAACTGCATGTGGCCGACCCGGATCCGTTCGAGACACATGACTGGCTGACCGCCTGGTATCTCCGGATGGGCCAGGTGGGCGCCGATGTGGAGATCTACCGCTATCCGGGCGCGGGACATCTGTACACCGACCCGGAGCTGCCGGACTACGACGAGGCCGCCGCCGAGGAGACCTGGCGGATCGGGCTCGCCTTCATCGAATCGCTCTGAGCCGGGACGCGGCGACGGGCAGGCGAACACATCGGTTCGCCTGCCCGTCGGAGATGACCGCGCCGGTCCGGTGGTCTACGCGGCGAGGGCCTTGGTGATCGCGGCGTTGAACTCGGCCACCGTCATCGGCGGATTCTGACTGCCCTCGGCGGTGAGCGTCTTGCCGTCCATCTTGAACGTCGGAGTGCCCTGCACGCCGCTCTTGTCGAAGGCGGCGGACATCTTCATGGCCCAGGCGTCGTACGTGCCGTCGCGCACGTCCCGCTGGAACGCCTTGTTGCCCTTGAGCGAGTTCACCGAGTCGGCCACCTTGATCAGATAGCTGTCGTCGGCGAACTTGTCCGTGCTCTCCTCCGGGTGGTACTTCGTCGAGTACAGCGCGGTCTTGTACTGGAGGAAGGCGTCGGGGCTCACATTGAGCGCCGCGCCCAGCGCGGACAGGGCGTTCTTCGAGCCGGTGCCGTTGTCGGAGTTGTCGATGAAGGTCGCCCCGACGTACTTCACCTTGTACTTGCCGGCGTCGATGTCGTTCAGGACCGTCGGGCCGACCGTCTGCTCGAAGCTCGCGCATATCGGGCAGCGGGAGTCCTCGTACAGTTCGAGTGTCTTCTTGGCGTCCGCCTTGCCGAGGACGACGGTCGTGCCGTCGGTGCCCTCGGTGTTCTTCGGGGCGACGACGTTCGTCTCGTCCTTCATCGCTTCCCAGTGCGAGGGCTTGTTGTTCTGTACGACGGCGAAGCCCACGCCGCCGGCTATCGCCAGGACCACGACGGCCGAGCCGATGACGACGAGCTGCCGGCGGACCTTGTCCTTCTTCGCCTGCCGCTCGCGCTCCTCGCGCAGCCGTTCGCGGGCGGCGGCCTTGCTGGTCTGGTTGTTGCGTGCGCTCATGACTCTTCACTCCGTGTGAGGTGCTGATGATCAGGGATGTACGCGGGGAGGCGCCGGCTCAGACAGAGCCGAGCGCGAGACGCGGCGGTCCCCGCCGTCCCACGGAGTGCACAAGGAGACGCGTACGGGACGGGCGCGGGCGGCCCGTGGCCGGCGCGCCGAGCCGTACGGCGCCGCGGACCGACCCGGCCGCGGCGAACGCGATCAGCAGCGGCCGGAAGGCGGCCGCCGCCACGGTCCGCACCAGACCGGCCAGCGCGGCCTCGCCGTGCCGCAGCCAGGCCGCGGCGAGCAGCCCGATCGACACGTGGACGGCGAGCAGCAGCCACGGGAGGGCCGGATCGGTGGAGTTCAGCAGAGCGGCCCCGGTGGACTCGGAGGAGACCACACCGGGCAGCGGCGTCCCGAATCCACTGCCGCACAGGACATCGAAGCCGAACGAGCGCAGCGATCCCGCGACGGGTCCGCCGGCCGGGCCGTAACAGACCTGCTGGCCGCTGGTGAAGACGGTGTCCGCGGCCAGTTCAAGCGGGACGAGCAGCGCGGCGATCCGCCAGAAGCCGCGCTCCCTGCCCGCCGCCGCGTAGGCGAGGAAAAACACCACGGCGCTGAGCGCGGCGACGACGGACAGCGGCAGCGGGGCCTGGGACAGCAGCACATGGGAGCCCGCGGACAGCGTCACGACCACCGCCGTGAACAGTGCTGCCCGCGCCGCTCTGAGCCGCGTCCCCGAGATGTCCATCGTCGCCGAGTGTGCCATGACCCCCGGTAAGCGGTCCTTAAAGGCCCGGCCGGCTATCCCAGGCGGCCGTTGCGGAACAGGTCGACGAAGATCTGGTGGTCGGCTCTGGCCCGCGCGCCGTAGGAGTGCGCGAAGTCCACCAGCAGCTCGGCGAAACCGTCCTCGTCGGCGGCGATCGCCGCGTTGATGGCCCGCTCGGTGGAGAACGGCACCAGCGAGTGGCCGCTGTCGTCGTCCGCCGCCGCGTGCATCGTGGCCGTGGCCCGGCCGAGGTCGGCGACGACCGCGGCGATCTCCTCCGGGTCGTCGAGATCGGACCAGTCCAGATCCACCGCGTACGGTGAGATCTCCGCCACGAGCTGGCCGCTGCCGTCCAGCTCGGTCCAGCCCAGCCACGGATCGGCGTGGGCCTGCAGCGCCCGCTGCGAGATCACCGTGCGGTGGCCCTCGTGCTGGAAGTACTCCCGCACGGCGCTGTCGGTGATGTGCCGGGAGACCGCCGGGATCTGCGCCTGCTTCATATAGATCACGACGTCGTTCTCCAGCGCGTCGCTGTTGCCCTCCAGCAGGATGTTGTACGAGGGCAGCCCCGCGGAACCGATACCGACGCCGCGCCGGCCGACGACATCCTTCACGCGGTACGAGTCGGGCCGGGTCAGGCTCGACTCGGGAAGCGTCTCCAGATAGCCGTCGAAGGCCGCGAGGATCTTGTACCGGGTGGCCGCGTCCAGCTCGATGGAGCCGCCGCCCGGAGCGAAGCGCCGCTCGAACTCGCGGATCTCGGTCATCGAGTCGAGCAGGCCGAACCGGGTCAGCGAGCGGGCCGAGCGGAGCACGGTGAGAAGCGGGCCCTGGGCCGTGTCCAGGGTGAACGGCGGTACCTCGTCGTTCTTGGCGCCGGTCGCCAGCGCGTGGATCCGCTCGCGGTAGGCGCCCGCGTAGATCTCCACCAGCTCGGTGATCTGTTCGTCGCTGAGGGCCTTGGTGTAGCCGATCAGCGCGAGAGAGGCGGCGAGGCGCTTCAGGTCCCAGGTGAAGGGGCCGATGTACGCCTCGTCGAAGTCGTTGACGTTGAAGATCAGCCGGCCGTTGGCATCCATGTACGTGCCGAAGTTCTCCGCGTGCAGATCGCCGTGGATCCACACCCTGCTGGTGCGCTCGTCCAGGAACGCGCCGGCTCCGCTGCTGGAGCGCTCCCGCTCCAGGTCGGAGTAGAACAGGGGCGCCGTGCCCCGGTAAAAGGCGAACGCGGAGGCCGCCATCTTCCGGAACTTCACCCGGAAGGCCGCTGGATCGGCCCCCAGAAGCTCACCGAAGGCGGTGTCGAAAACGGCGAGGATCTCCTCGCCGCGCTGCTCGTCAGCTTCTTCAACGGGTCGCGGGACCGACATCGCTGGGTGCCTCCTGGCGCATGACAAATCGGGTCGGGGAACAGGGTCGGACGTACAGGACGGGTGCGTGGGCTCGCCTCAGGGACGATGCCGGGGCATCGTCGGAGAGGCAACGCACGACGCTACTCGCAACGCACGACGCTAGTCGCGAGTGCCCGTCGGCTGTCAGTCCTGAGACGTAGACTTCCACGCTGTCCCCCCAGACTCTCTGCGGCCCGGGGGTCCGGGGTGTTGCCCCCGGGAAAGACCGTTCCGTACGCTCGCTGGAGGCTCCCACCGTGACCAAGCCGCCGTTCACGCACCTGCATGTCCACACCCAGTACTCGCTGCTGGACGGTGCCGCGCGGCTGGGGGACATGTTCAAGGCCTGCAAGGACATGGGCATGTCGCACATCGCCATGACCGACCACGGCAATCTGCACGGCGCCTATGACTTCTTCCATCAGGCGAAGAAGGCGGATGTGACGCCGATCATCGGCATCGAGGCGTATGTGGCGCCGGAGTCCCGGCGGAACAAACGGAAGATCCAGTGGGGCCAGCCGCACCAGAAGCGGGACGACGTCTCCGGTTCCGGTGGTTACACCCATAAAACGATCTGGGCGGCGAACAAGACCGGGCTGCACAATCTGTTCCGGCTCTCCTCCGACGCGTACGCGGAGGGCTGGCTGCAGAAATGGCCCCGGATGGACAAGGAGACCATCGCCCAGTGGTCCGAGGGCCTGATCGCCTCGACGGGCTGTCCCTCCGGTGAGCTGCAGACACGGCTGCGGCTCGGCCAGGTCGACGAGGCGCTGAAGGCCGCCTCCGAGTACCAGGACATCTTCGGCAAGGACCGGTATTTCCTGGAGCTGATGGACCACGGCATCGAGATCGAGCGCCGGGTCAGGGACGGGCTGCTGGAGATCGGCAAGAAGCTCGGCATCCCGCCGCTGGTCACCAACGACTCGCACTACACCTACGCGAACGAGGCGACCGCGCACGACGCGCTGCTGTGCATCCAGACCGGAAAGAACCTCTCCGACCCGGACCGCTTCCGCTTCGACGGCACCGGCTACTACCTCAAGTCCACGGACGAGATGTACGCGGTGGACTCCTCCGACGCCTGGCAGGAAGGCTGCGCCAACACCCTGCTGGTCGCGCAGCAGATCGACACCGAGGGCATGTTCCAGGAGCGGAACCTGATGCCCAAGTTCGAGGTGCCGGAAGGCTTCACCGAGGTCACCTGGTTCAAGGAAGAGACCATGCGCGGCATGGCCCGCCGCTATCCGAACGGCATCCCGGACGACCGGCAGAAGCAGGTCGAGTACGAGATGGGCATCATCATCGAGATGGGCTTCCCCGGATACTTCCTGGTGGTGGCCGACTTCATCATGTGGGCGAAGAACAACGGCATCGCGGTCGGTCCCGGCCGTGGTTCCGCCGCCGGTTCGATCGTCTCGTACGCGATGGGCATCACCGACCTCGACCCGATCGAACACGGTCTGATCTTCGAGCGGTTCCTCAACCCCGAGCGCATCTCGATGCCCGATGTCGACATCGACTTCGACGAGCGCCGGCGCGGTGAGGTCATCCGGTACGTCACGGAGAAGTACGGCGCCGACAAGGTCGCCATGATCGGCACATACGGCAAGATCAAGGCCAAGAACGCGATCAAGGACTCCGCGCGTGTGCTGGGCTATCCGTACGCCATGGGTGACCGGCTGACCAAGGCGATGCCCGCCGATGTCCTGGGCAAGGGCATTGATCTCAACGGCATCACCGATCCCAAGCACCCGCGCTACAGCGAGGCCGGCGAGATCCGTGGGATGTACGAGAACGAGGCGGATGTGAAGAAGGTCATCGACACCGCCAAGGGTGTCGAGGGCCTGGTCCGGCAGATGGGTGTGCACGCCGCCGGCGTGATCATGTCCAGCGAGACGATCACCGACCATGTCCCGGTCTGGGTCAGGCACACCGACGGCGTCACCATCACCCAGTGGGACTATCCGAGCTGTGAGTCGCTCGGCCTGCTGAAGATGGACTTCCTGGGTCTGCGCAACCTCACGATCATGGACGACGCCGTCAAGATGGTGAAGGCCAACAAGGGCGTCGCCCTCGACCTGCTCGCGCTGCCGCTGGACGACCCCAAGACATACGAACTGCTCTGCCGGGGAGACACGCTCGGTGTCTTCCAGTTCGACGGCGGGCCGATGCGTTCGCTGCTGCGGCTGATGAAGCCGGACAACTTCGAGGACATTTCCGCCGTCTCGGCCCTGTACCGGCCGGGCCCGATGGGCATGAACTCGCACACGAACTACGCGCTGCGCAAGAACGGCCAGCAGGAGATCACGCCGATCCACCCGGAGCTGGAGGAGCCTCTCAAGGAGGTCCTCGGCCTCACCCACGGCCTGATCGTGTACCAGGAGCAGGTGCAGAAGGCCGCGCAGATCATCGCCGGCTACTCCCTCGGCGAGGCCGACATCCTCCGCCGCGTCATGGGCAAGAAGAAGGCCGACGAGCTGGCGAAGAACTTCGTCCTGTTCCAGGCCGGCGCCAAGAAGAACAACTACTCGGACGAGGCGATCCAGGCCCTGTGGGACGTCCTGGTCCCGTTCGCCGGATACGCCTTCAACAAGGCGCACTCCTCCGCGTACGGACTGGTCACCTACTGGACCGCCTATCTCAAGGCGAATTACCCGGCCGAATACATGGCGGCCCTGCTGACCTCGGTCAAGGACGACAAGGACAAGTCCGCGGTCTATCTGAACGAGTGCCGCCGCATGGGCATCAAGGTGCTGCCGCCCAATGTGAACGAATCCCAGGCGAACTTCGCCGCGCAGGGCGACGACGTGATCCTCTTCGGTCTGACGGCCGTGCGGAACGTCGGACAGAACGTGGTGGACTCGATCATCCGCTGCCGCAAGGCGAAGGGCAAATACTCCAGCTTCCCCGACTTCCTCGACAAGGTCGAGGCGGTCGTCTGCAACAAGCGCACCGTGGAATCGCTCATCAAGGCCGGTGCCTTCGACGAGATGGGTCACACCCGCAAGGGGCTGGTCGCCCACCACGAGCCGATGATCGACAACGTGGTGCAGGTCAAGCGCAAGGAGGCCGAGGGACAGTTCGACCTCTTCGGCGGCATGGGCGAGGAGGAAACCAGCGAGCCGGGCTTCGGACTCGACGTGGAATTCTCCGACGTCGAATGGGACAAGGCGTATCTGCTCGCGCAGGAACGCGAAATGCTCGGGCTTTATGTCTCCGACCATCCGCTCTTCGGTATCGAGCATGTGCTGTCCGACAAGTCCGACGCGGCGATCTCCCAGCTCACCGGAGGTGAGCACGCGGACGGCGCGGTCGTCACCATCGGCGGCATCATCTCCGGCCTGCAGCGCAAGATGACCAAGCAGGGCAACGCCTGGGCGATCGCCACGGTCGAGGACCTGGCCGGCTCCATCGAGTGCATGTTCTTCCCCGCCACCTACCAGCTCGTCTCCACCCAGCTCGTCGAGGACACCGTCGTCTTCGTCAAGGGACGTCTCGACAAGCGCGAGGACGTGCCGCGGCTCGTCGCGATGGAGCTGGCCGTCCCGGACCTGTCGTCCGCCGGGACCAACGCGCCCGTCACCATCACCATCCCCACGGTGAAGGTCACGCCGCCGATGGTCAGCAGGCTCGGCGAGATCCTCAGCCACCACCGCGGCAATTCCGAGGTGAGGATCAAGCTCCAGGGCGCGCAGAAGACCACGGTGCTCCGGCTCGACCGGCACCGGGTACAGCCCGACCCGGCGCTCTTCGGTGATCTGAAAGTCCTGCTCGGCCCGTCCTGTCTGGCCGGGTAATCCATCCGGACAACCGGATACCGGATAATCCATCCCGACAACCGGATAGACAACCGGATAAAGGGGCACAGAGCAGGCCCCGGACAAGTGAGGGGCACGCCCGGAATCGGGCGTGCCCCTCACTCATCTGATGTTTCTCTGGTTCCCCGCGCGTCAGTTGTGGCCGAAACGCTTCTGCCGCCCCTTGTGAGGAGCTTCCGCCGGCGCGATCCTCGACTGCATCTGCTCAGCCTGGTCCTCCATGGAGGACTTCGCCTGCTCGGCGCCCCGCTGGACGGCCGACCGGCTTTGCTGCTTATTGCGATCTCGGTTCTTGTTCTTGGCCATGATGTGCCTCCTGCGCGGATTAGCGGCCAGGACCGCGTTCAGAGTCACATAGGGTTTGAACAGTCGCATTTTGGATCATTGCCGTGTGTAGTGGGAGCCTGTCAGCGCGTTGTCCGGAGATACGCCACGCCGATGATCGAGTTCCGGACGTTAAGCCTGTTGCCGTCGGGCAGACTCGAAGGAAACCCGAAGCAACTTCCGATGATCCCGAGGTTCCCGAAAGAAGGTGGAACACGTGGACCGCTGCGTCGTCCTGGTGGACGCCGGCTATCTGCTGGGCGCCGCCGCGAGTCTCCTCGCCGGAGAACCGGCCCGTTCCCGTATCACCGTCGACCACACCGCACTCATCCAGGGCCTGCGCGAGCGCGCGGAAGCCGATACGGAACAGCCGCTGCTGCGCATCTACTGGTTCGACGGCGCTCCCGACCGGGTCCCGCAGCCCGAGCACCGGCGGCTGCGCGTCATGTCGCGGGTCACCGTACGGCTCGGCGCTCTCACCCGCAGCGACGGCCGCTGGGCGCAGAAAGGCGTCGACGCGGCCATGCACGCGGAACTGACCGAACTGGCCAGAAACCGCGCCTGCTCGGATGTGGTGCTGGTGACCGGAGACGGCGATCTGCTGCCCGGTCTGATGTCCGCCAAGGAGCATGGCGTCGCCGTCCACCTCTGGGCGGTACAGGCCGCCGACGGCGACTACAACCAGTCCGAGGACCTGGTCGCCGAGGCCGACGAACGGCGCGTGCTCGACCGGGCCTGGATCACCAAGGCCGTCCGTGCCAAGGAACTGACCGGCGTCTGCGCGCCGCCGCCGGCCCCGCGGCCGGAAATCGCGGCGATCCTCTCCGCCCCGCTGCCCGAGTCGGCGCTCGCCGCCTCCGCCGAGCGCGCGGCGGAGGCCCAGTCCCCGGCCGCGCGCAACGGCTCGTCGGCCCCGCCGGAGCAGCACGGCTCGGAGGCCCATCCCGTCCCTTCGGGTACCAAGGGCGTCCCCACGCCCAAGGACCTCGCGAGCCTGCGCGGCCCCGGATCCCCGCCGCCCGCCCAGCAGCCGGCGGGCGCGACGCTCCGCTGGTCCTCCGACAAGGGCTGGGTCGAGCGCCCGGGCGGTGTCGGTGGCGAGCCGCCGGAGACCGCCACACTGCCCACGCTCGCCCAGCTCACCAGCGCCGAGCAGCGCTGGGCCGACCGCGAAGAGGACATCACCGCCGTCGGCGGCGACCCCTTCGAGGTCGGACAGGTCTTCGCCCGCCGCTGGATGGAACGGCTGCCGGACGCGAACCATGTCCAGAGACTGTCCGTGATGTACCCGCGCGTCCCGCACCGTATCGACGGCGAGCTGCTGCGCTACGCGGCGCGCTTCGGACTGCTGGCACACAAGGACGACCAGATCGACGAGCACGACCGCTATGCGATCCGGGCCGGCTTCTGGCGCGAGATCGACGTCAGGGCGGCCGCGGATCACGCGTCCACGGCGGAGTGAGGCCCGCCGGGCCGCTTTTTCGCGGCTCGGTCCGCCTCCGGGGCGTGGGACCCGAAATGGGGCCTGCCGGCCGGACCCCGTAGGCTCGTCCCTCGTGAGTACGGTGTGCGTGGTGCGCGATCTGGTCAAGACGTACCCCGCCGCGCGCGGCAGACGCGGTGCCGGCGGGATGCCGGAGGTACGCGCCACCGACGGGATCTCCCTCGATGTGCGGCGCGGCGAGATCTTCGGCCTGCTCGGACCCAACGGCGCCGGCAAGTCGACGCTCGTGCGACAGCTCACCGGCCTGATGCGGCCCGACTCCGGCACCGTCGAGGTCCTCGGCCACGATCTGGTGCGCCATCCCGAGCGGGCCTCCCGGCTCATCGGCTACCTCGGCCAGGAATCGACCGCGCTCGACGAGCTGACCGTCGCCCTCGCCGCCGAGACCACCGGCCGGCTGCGCGGACTCGCGCTGCGCGCCGCGCGGGCCGAGCGCGACACGGTGCTCGCCGAGCTGGGTCTCACCGAGATCGCCGGGCGTCCTCTGAAGAAGCTCTCCGGCGGCCAGCGGCGGCTGGCCTGCTTCGCCGCCGCGCTGGTGGGAGAGCGGCCCGTGCTCGTCCTCGACGAACCCACCACCGGTATGGACCCCGTCGCGCGGCGCGCGGTGTGGGCCGCCGTGGACCGGCGGCGGGCCGAGCACGGCGCGACCGTACTGCTCGTCACGCACAACGTCATCGAGGCCGAGACCGTGCTCGACCGGGTCGCCGTGCTGGAGCGCGGCAAGGTCATCGCCTGCGACACCCCGTCCGGCCTCAAGGAACAGGTCGCCGGTGAGGTACGGGTCGAGCTGGTGTGGCGTGAGCGCGCGCCGCTCGACGTGCCCGAGGTCGCGGCCCTGCGCGGCTCCGCCCAGGAGTCGGGACGGCGCTGGGTCCTGCGGCTCGCCCCGGACGAGGCACGCGCGGCGGTCGCCGCGGTGACCGGCGGCGCGGCCTTCGCGGCACTGGACGACTTCACCTTGGCCACGCCCAGCCTGGAGGACGTCTATCTGGCGCTCGGCGGCCGTGCGCCGGGGCTGGTGAAAGCGTGAGCGGCGCTCCGGGCGGCGCCCGGAGCGGTACGGCGGCCCCGGACCACTCCATGACACCGTGGGGCCGGACGGCCGCACCTCCGCGCCGTAACGTGGCCCGCACCCGCCCGTACCGAACGAGGAGCAGCGCCAGGTGAGCATCGTGCCTGTGGAGGCCGTGGCCGGCAGCGTCCGGACGGCAGGAGAGAGCCCGGCCGGGACGGCCGCCGCGCCCGCGCCCCTCGCGCCCAGGGCCCGGCTGCTGCCCTCGCTCGCCGCCGTCTACCGCGCCCAGCTCTCCCGGGCCCGGGTCGCCCGGATACCGCTGCTCTTCGTCGCGACCTTCCAGTCCGTCGGGATCATGGTCCTGATGCGCGGCGTCGTCGACGGCGGTGACGAGGCACGGGCCGTCGTCGCCGGGTCGAGTGTGCTTGTCGTCGCGTTCGTGGCGCTCAATCTGCTCGCTCAGTACTTCGGCCAGCTACGGGCCGGCGGAGGCCTCGACCACTACGCCACGCTGCCCGTGCCGCCCGCCGCGGTGGTGCTCGGTACGGCCGGTGCGTACGCCTCCTTCACGGTGCCGGGGACGGCCGTCACCGCCGTCGCGGGAAGCGTGCTCTTCGATCTGCCCCTGACCCATCTGTGGGTGCTGGCCGCGGTCATTCCGCTGGCCGGCGCGGCCCTCGCGGGTCTGGGCGGAGCGCTCGGCCTGCTGGCGCCGCGCCAGGAGCTGGCCACTCTGCTCGGCCAGCTCGGGATGTCCGCGGCGCTGCTGCTGGGTGTGCTGCCGGCGGACCGGCTGCCGGGACCGGTCGCGTACGCGCGGGATCTGCTGCCGTCCACCTATGGCGTCGAGGCGCTCGCCCGTACGTTCGACGCGCATCCCGACTGGGCCGCCGTCGGTCTCGACCTCGCGGTCTGCGCGGCTGTCGGCGTCTTCTCGCTGGCCGTCGCGACCTGGGCGTACCGGCGGGCAGCGGTCCGGTGAGGCGGCCCCTGGCCGGGCCTGGCACGATGGCGGAGTGACCGCACCTCTGACGCCGCCCCACCAGCCGCCGCACGACCCCTGGCAGACGCCGGAGGACGGGGGATCACACCCCGCTTCCCTCGCCGCGGCGAAGGAGGGCCCCGACATGAAGACCGAGGTACGCCAGGCCGTCCTGGTGACGGTGGCGGTCGCGGTGGCGGGCGTGGCGCTCGGCCTGCTGTGGCTGTGGCTGGCGCCGCGCATCCCGTTGATCTCGGACGACACGGCGGTCTTCCTCAAGGACACGGAGGGCGAGGAGGCGATCGGCGCGGACGGTACGTTCGCGCTGCTGGCCCTCGCCTTCGGCGCGGTCAGCGCCGCACTGGTCTTCCTGGTGTTCCGCAAACGCGGCGGTGTCGGACTGGTGGTGGGCCTGGCGCTGGGCGGAGTGCTCGGCGGGCTGCTGGCCTGGCAGTTCGGCGCGTGGCTCGGTCCCACCTCGGACGTGGTGGCGCACGCCAGGGCGGCGGGCAAAGGAGTCACCTTCGACGCGCCGCTCGAACTGAACGCGAAGGGCGCGCTGCTGGCGTGGCCGGTCGCCGCGATGGTGGTCCATCTGGCACTGACGGCCCTGTTCGGCCCGCGGGACCCGGAGCCGGAATGGGACTGGGGCACGGCGTACGGTCCCCGGCCCGGCGAGGAGAACAACAGGGCGTGGGGCGGCCCGGAGAAGTAGCCGGTGTCAGGCGCGGCCGATGGGAGCCAGCACCGCCGCCGTGAGCGCCGCCAGGTCCGCCGGGGACAGTTCGACCTCCAGACCGCGGCGGCCCGCCGAGACACAGATCGTCGGATGGGTCTGGGCCGAGGCGTCCAGGACCGTGCGCAGCCGCTTGCGCTGGCCGAGCGGAGAGATACCGCCGCGGACATAGCCGGTCGTACGCTCCGCGGCCGCCGGGTCCGCCATCGACGCCCGTTTGCCGCCGACCGCCGCCGCGAGGGCCTTGAGGTCCAGTGAGCCGGCGACCGGGACGACGGCCACGGTCAGCTCGCCGTCGACGTCCGCGACCAGGGTCTTGAAGACCCGGTCCGGAGAGACGCCCAGCGCCTCGGCCGCCTCCTCGCCGTAGGAGGCCGAGGCGGGATCGTGCTCGTACGCGTGCAGGGTGTACGCCGTGCCGGCGGCCGTCAGCGCGACCGTCGCCGGAGTGCCGCCGGACTGCTGCTGTTTCTTGGCCTTCTTCGCCAACGCGCTTGTCCCTTGTGTCAGTTGGGGCTGGTCGGTGTCTGGGTCAGATCCACGGCGGGCAGCGAAGGGAGATGACGGATCACCGCGGTCTCGGAGCGCAGCAGCTTCAGCTCCGCGCGCAGCCGGGCCGCGACGTCCGGTGCCTCCAGCAGCCGCTGCCTCGTCGCGGTGTCGAGCATGGCCGCCGCGGCGACCAGATAGGACACCACCGAGGGCTCGTCCGGCAGTTCGTCGCTCGTGGAGAGCGAGCGCTCGCGCGCTCCGGCCAGTCTCTTCTGGTAGTTGACGAACGCCCGCATCACGCCTTCGGCGAGCGCGCCGGCGCCGTCTCCCGTCTCCTCCGGCAACTCCTCGGTCTCGGCCGTCAGATACGGGCCGCTCGCGTCGACCGAGAGCAGCCGGACCCGGGTGGTGCCGGTGGCCAGTACCTCGAAGCTGCCGTCCGGGCGCTCGCGGATCGTCGCCGCGTCGGCGACACAGCCGACCGGGTGGAAGGAGTCGAGCGGCGCGGGACCGAAGCCGGCGGCGGGGCCGCGGTGGAGCGCGGCTGCCGGGTCCGGCATCCCGGGTGCGGTCATCGCGAGCTCGTGGCCGTCGCGGATGGCGACCACGGCGAACAGGCGCGGTTCGGACTCGTCCGTCTTGAGCAGCTCACGCATCATCGCGCGATAGCGCTCCTCGAAGACGTTCAGCGGCAGGACGAGGCCCGGGAACAGCACCGCGTTCAGCGGGAAGAGAGGGAGGCGTGCGGTGGTCACAGCGGTCAAGCGTAATGGCCGCCGGGCCCTCTCCGGTCGGCCCGGCTCCGCAAAGGCATCGCGGAGGCCACCTGGAGCCGCACGCCGTCGCGTGTTTCAAGGAACTGACCGAGCGGATCGTCGGTGACCGAGGTCCAGGGAAAGGAGGTCGCGTACGGTCCGATCAGCCGGAACTGTTCCAGCGCGGCGGTCCAGCGGCCCCGCCCCACCAGCACGTACGCCAGCAGATTGCGGACCTCGGCCGGCCAGGGGTCGCCGGCGTCGTACTCGGCGGAGACCGCGATCGCGAGATCGGCCGCCGCGTCGATGCGGTCCGCCTGCACGGGCGTGGTCGGATCGCCGTTCAGTATCTGGGTGAACGCGGCCCGGACGGGCAGCGCCCGCACCAGGGAGCCGGGCAGGGCGTCGTGCGCCGCCTGTTCGGCGAAGTCGAAGCACTCCCGGTGCGAGCCGTACCACTGCGCCGACAGATACTGCAGCGCCGCGACATGGCAGCCGTAGTGGTGCGAGGAGCGGCGCACGGCCTGCGCCCACAGCGACTCGAAGGCGGTGTGGCCGGCGTGGGTGCCGCGCGCGTGGTCGAGCGCGATACGCCAGGGCACCGGATCGCGCGGATCGCCGTCGGCCGCCGCGTCGATCAGCGGGCCGGTCTCCCGCAGCCGTTCCGCGCGCGCCGGTGACTCCCAGGCCCTGCGGACGGCCAGTTCGGCCCTGACGAGAAGCGCGTCCGGGTCACGCGGCGCGGCGCGCAGCCACGCGGCCAGCCATGTGTCACGGCCGTGGGCGAAGGCGGCGAGCCGTGTCACATAGCGGTCACGGTTCTCCCACTCGGCTGATTCGCGTGTGGTGGCGAGCAGTTCCGCCGCGCTCTCGTACTCGCCGAGAGCGGCCGAGACCAGCGCGGGAGCGAGCCGCCCGTCGGGGGCGTCGAGCAGCACCGCGTCGTCCGGCGGCAGCCCGGCGGCGAGCTGCGGGGTGTGCCGGACCATACGCGCGGTGCTGATCAGGGCGCGGAGCAATGACATGGTGCGGACCATTGAAAACCGCAGGTCGCGGACGCGCCAGTGGGTGGCTGTGAAGCTTTCGTATCGGGCGGAAAGGTTGTCCTGGCCGAAGTCAAGGGAGAGTAAAGAAAGCAGGTTCAGCCGCGACGCAGGAGACGGGAGGTGCCCGCGGCGACCGTTGTGGCGAGAACCCAGCCGAGCAGGATCAGCGCCGCCGCCGCCCACTGCCAGCCGCCTTCCAGCCGCCAGTAGCCGTCCTGGCCGAGATTGATCACCGGCACCAGCAGATCCAGGGCGTAGAGCGCCGGATTCCACTCGGGATGCTGATCGGCGTGGAGCGCCGGCGGCGGATGGAGGTCGAAGGCGACGGTGCCCGCGCCCCACAGCACCGCCATCCACAGCGCCGCCCGTCCGGGCCGGTAGCCGTAGGCGACCGTCCAGTCCTGGAGGTAGCCCCAGAGCTTCGGCGCCAGCGGCATCGTCTCGCGCCGCCGGCGCTGCTTGGCGAGCAGCACCTCACGGGCGTCGGCGTCCTCGCCGCTGTTCCGCAGCACCTGTGCCAGCCGCTCGTAGGGCTCGGGAGCGTATTCAGGGGTCGCCGCGGCCAGCCACTCCAGCCGCCGGGCGAGCGGAAAATGCCCGAACGGTACGAGGTTCTCGTACACCAGCCCGCCCATGGCGAGCCCGCCGGGACCGGGCCAGCTCGTCGACATGTCGACCAGCGTGACGATCTTCGCGCCGTTCAGCACGACCCGGCCCTCCTCGACGCGTTCGCACTTGAACCGCAGCTCGGGTGTGACGATTCTGCGCAGCGACAGCTCCTCCGTGGCCGTCATGGTGAACCGCGCCTGTTCCAGATCGACCGCGTCGCCGAACCGGCCGTCGTCCAGCCGCACTCCGCCCCGGCATTCGAAGCGCCGCAGCCGGGTGCCGTCGCCCGGTGCGGCCGGATAGGTGAGGCCGTGCGGAGGAGTCGTGCCCGCCGGGCCGGTCTCCTCGGTCACCCACGCGCCCGTCATATGGAGTGTCCGCTCGACCGTCAGCCGCGGCGCGTTCAGCGCCCGCAGCTCGCGCGCCGCGCGCAGTCTGCTGCCGCGCAGGCTCAGCGACACGCCGACCTTCGCGCCGCGGAGACTGACCTCGCCATAGGTCTCGATCCGGTCGGCCTGGAGATCCTGCGCGACACACAGCCCGTCGGCGGCGATCGCGCGGCCCTTCCGGTCCGGACGCACCCGGATCTGGCTGATCAGCAGATCCGTACCGATCTGGGCGTCGGTGAGCCGGATGCCGCGCTCCACCCTGCAGCGCGGCAGATGGAGATCGCCCTCGGTGCGCAGCCGCGCGGCCTCCAGCCGGGGCAGCGCGCAGCCCACCATGCGCAGCGTGGTGAAGTGCGACTCGGGCAGCACCACCTCGTTCTCGAAGAGACAGTCGTTCAGCTCGACATACGGGTTTATCGTGCCGCCCGCGAGATTGAGCGTCCCGGTGATCCGCACCCCGCTGAGCTTGAGCGCCGCGACCCGGCCGGGCAGCGCCGGCGGACCGCTGAGCAGCAGCAGGGCGATGACCCGGGCGCGCACACTGCGCTCCGTGCCCCAGGCGGGCGCGGAGAAGGGATCGTCCAGCGCCGGGTCCGACGTGCTCAGGTCGTACGTGCCGCCGTTGCGGAACGCGTGCCACATGCCCAGCTCCGCGGCGCTGAGCCAGTCGGGAGATTCGTCGTTCCGCGGCTCGGTCACGGCCGCCCTCCGCTTCCCGTTTGCGTACAGATCGTTACAGATGGGTCCGTACTCCTTTTGTGCCCACTGGGTGACGTGCTGAACGCGAGGAGTGAGAGGCGGTGTCCACGGCGAGTATCAGCCAGTGATACTGGCGTCCGGCCGCCCGATCCGGTCTGCGAGAATTGACCCCGTGATCTCACGAATCGATCTGCGCGGCGACGCCCTTCCCGAGGGCGGAACGCTGCGTGACCTGCTGCCCCGAGCCGAGTTCGACGTGGAAGCCGCACTGGAGAAAGTGCGTCCGATCTGCGAGGACGTACATCATCGGGGCACGGCGGCGCTGATCGAGTACGCGGAGAGGTTCGACGGCGTGAAGCTGGAGCGGGTGCGGGTGCCCGCGACCGCGCTCGCCGACGCGCTGGAGCGGCTTGATCCGGCCGTACGGGCCGCTCTGGAGGAGTCGGTCCTGCGGGCCAGGCTCGTCCACCGCGCGCAGCGGCGCGAACCGCACACCACGCAGGTCGTGCCCGGCGGCTCGGTCACCGAGAAATGGGTGCCGGTCGGCCGCGTGGGCCTCTACGCGCCGGGCGGACTGTCCGTCTATCCGTCGTCCGTGATCATGAATGTGGTTCCCGCGCAGGAGGCGGGCGTCGAGTCCATCGCCCTCGCCTCACCGCCGCAGCGGGAATTCGGCGGTCTGCCGCACCCGACGATCCTGGCCGCCTGCGCGCTGCTGGGCGTCGACGAGGTGTACGCGGTGGGCGGCGCCCAGGCCGTCGCGATGTTCGCGTACGGAACGGACGAGTGCGCCGCGGCCAATATGGTCACCGGCCCCGGCAATATCTGGGTCGCCGCCGCCAAGCGCTACTTCACCGGCCGGATCGGCATCGACACCGAGGCGGGCCCGACCGAGATCGCGGTCCTCGCGGACGCGACCGCCGACCCGGTGCATGTCGCCGCGGATCTGATCAGCCAGGCCGAGCACGACCCGCTCGCCGCGGCCGTCCTCGTCACGGACTCGGCGGAGCTGGCCGACGCCGTCGAGAAGGAGCTGGAGCCGCAGGTCGCGGCGACCAAGCACGGCGACGACCGGATCCTCCCGGCCCTGTCCGGCAGGCAGTCCGCGATCGTCCTGGTCGACTCCGTCGAGGACGGCCTGCGGGTCGTCGACGCGTACGGCGCCGAACACCTGGAGATCCAGACCGCCGACGCGGCCGCGGTCGCCGCGCGGGTCCGCAACGCCGGCGCCGTCTTCGTCGGCCCGTACGCCCCGGTCTCCCTCGGCGACTACTGCGCGGGCTCCAACCACGTACTGCCGACCGGCGGTTGCGCCTGCCACTCGTCCGGTCTCTCCGTCCAGTCCTTCCTGCGCGGCATCCACATCGTGGACTACAGCAGAGAGGCGCTCGCCGGTGTCGGCCACCATGTGGTGACGCTGGCCGAGGCGGAGGACCTGCCCGCACACGGCGCGGCGGTCCGGGCCCGGTTCGGATGGCAGGTGCCCGGCAAGTGACCGACCCCGCGACCTTCGGCATCGACGACCTGCCGGTACGGGACGAACTGCGCGGCAAGACCCCGTACGGCGCGCCGCAGCTCGACGTCCCCGTACAGCTCAACACCAACGAGAACCCGTACCCGCTGCCCGAGCCGCTGGTCGAGCGGATCACCGAGCGCGTCCGCGAGGCGGCCCGAGGACTCAACCGCTATCCGGACCGGGACGCCGTCGAGCTCCGCACCGAGCTGGCCCGCTATCTGACCCGCACCGGCAAACACCCGCTGACCCACGCGAACGTCTGGGCCGCCAACGGCTCCAACGAGGTCATCCAGCAGCTCCTGCAGACCTTCGGCGGCCCGGGACGCACGGCGATCGGCTTCGAGCCCTCGTACTCGATGCACGGTCTGATCGCGCGCGGCACCGGCACCGGCTGGCTCTCCGGACCGCGCCACGAGGACTTCACCATCGATGTGGCGGCGGCGCGCAAGGCGATCGACGAGCACCGTCCCGATGTCGTCTTCATCACCTCGCCCAACAACCCGACGGGCACCGCCGTCGACGCGGAAACGGTCCTCGCGCTGTACGAGGCCGCCCAGGCGGCCAAACCGTCACTCGTCGTCGTCGACGAGGCATACGTCGAATTCAGCCACCGGCCCTCGCTGCTCCCGCTCATCGAGGGCCGGCCGCGGCTGGTCGTGTCCCGCACGATGTCCAAGGCCTTCGGCGCGGCCGGGCTGCGCCTCGGCTATCTCGCCGCGCATCCGGCCGTGGTGGACGCCGTCCAGCTCGTACGCCTGCCGTACCACCTCTCCGCCGTCACCCAGGCCACCGCGCTGGCCGCGCTGGAGCACACCGATACGCTGCTGGGATACGTCGAACAGCTCAAGACCGAGCGGGACCGCCTGGTACGCGAGTTGCGGGCGATCGGTTTCGAGGTCACGGAATCGGACGCGAACTTCGTGCAGTTCGGCCGCTTCGAGGACGCCCACGCGGCCTGGCGGCGGATTCTCGACAGAGGTGTCCTGATCCGCGACAACGGCGTACCGGGACGGCTGCGGGTCACCGCGGGCACTCCGGCCGAGAACGACGCGTTCCTCGACGCGGTACGAGACATGCTGAGTTACGTGGGAAACACGCCCACACCCCCGAAGGAGCAGAGCGCATGAGCCGCATCGGCCGCGTGGAGCGCAGTACCAAGGAGACCTCCGTCGTCGTCGAGATCGATCTCGACGGCAGCGGCAGGGTCGATGTGTCGACCGGGGTCGGATTCTTCGACCACATGCTCGACCAGCTCGGCCGGCACGGCCTCTTCGACCTCACGGTGAAGACCGAGGGCGATCTGCACATCGACTCGCACCACACCATCGAGGACACGGCCCTGGCCCTCGGCGCCGCCTTCAAGCAGGCGCTCGGCGACAAGGTCGGCCTCTACCGCTTCGGCAACTGCACCGTCCCGCTGGACGAGTCGCTCGCCGAGGTCACCGTCGATCTCTCCGGCCGTCCGTATCTGGTGCACACCGAACCGGCGAACATGGCGCCGATGATCGGCGGCTATGACACCACGATGACCCGGCACATCCTGGAGTCCTTCGTCGCGCAGGCCCGGATCGCGCTGCATGTCCATGTCCCGTACGGCCGCAACGCGCACCACATCGTGGAGTGCCAGTTCAAGGCGCTCGCCCGTGCCCTGCGGTACGCCTCCGAGCGCGATCCGCGCGCGGTGGGAATTCTTCCGTCTACCAAGGGCGCCCTGTGACCGGTCTGTCCACCATTCTGATTGTCGTGGGACTCTTTCTGGCCGGAGGTGTCTACTCCTTCTCCAAGCAGAAGCTGCCCAAGGGCGTGATCGGGCTGCTGGCCCTCTGCTCGGTGCTCTGTCTGGTCGCGGGAGTCCTGCGTATCCAAGGGATCTGGGAATGAGCAAGAGCGCCAGCGTCGTCGTATTCGACTACGGATTCGGCAATGTCCGTTCCGCGGAACGCGCCCTGGCCCGGGCCGGTGCCGATGTCGAGATCACCCGTGACTTCGACCGGGCCATGAACGCCGACGGACTGCTCGTTCCCGGTGTCGGCGCCTTCTCCGCCTGTATGCGCGGGCTCAAGGCCGCCCGTGGTGAGTGGATCATCGGCCGCAGGCTGGCCGGCGGCCGTCCCGTCATGGGCATCTGCGTCGGTATGCAGATCCTCTTCGAGCGTGGCATCGAACACGGCGTGGAGACCGAGGGCCTCGACGAGTGGCCCGGCACGGTCGGTCCGCTCCAGGCCCCGGTCGTCCCGCACATGGGCTGGAACACGGTCGAGGCGCCGGAGGACAGCGAGTTGTTCGCCGGGCTCGACGCCGATGCCCGCTTCTACTTCGTGCACTCGTACGCGGTGCACCAGTGGAGCCTGGAAGTCACCAACCCCAAGATCCGTGGCCCCAAGGTCGCCTGGTCCTCCCATGGCGAGCCGTTCGTGGCCGCCGTGGAGAACGGCGCGCTGTGGGCCACCCAGTTCCACCCCGAGAAGTCCGGCGACGCCGGTGCCCGGCTGCTGACCAACTGGATCGGAACCCTCTGAGATGTCATCTGTGCCGAAGCTCGAACTCCTCCCCGCCGTCGACGTCCGCGACGGCCAGGCCGTGCGGCTCGTGCACGGCGAGTCCGGTACGGAGACGTCGTACGGCTCTCCGCTGGAAGCGGCCCTCGCCTGGCAGCGCGCCGGCGCCGAGTGGCTGCATCTCGTCGACCTCGACGCGGCCTTCGGCACCGGTGACAACCGTGAGCTGATCGCCGAGGTCACAGCGTCCTTCGCGGACCTGAACCTCAAGGTCGAACTGTCCGGCGGTATCCGTGACGACGCCTCGCTCGCCGCCGCCCTCGCCACCGGCTGCACCCGCGTCAACCTCGGCACGGCCGCGCTGGAGACACCGGAGTGGGTCGCCAAGATCATCGCTGAGCACGGCGACCGGATCGCGGTCGGCCTCGACGTACGCGGCACCACACTGCGCGGCCGCGGCTGGACCCGCGACGGCGGCGACCTCTACGAGACCCTGGCCCGCCTCGACGCCGAGGGCTGCGCGCGCTATGTCGTCACCGACATCGCCAAGGACGGCACCCTCCAGGGCCCCAACCTGGAACTGCTGAAGAGCGTCTGCGCCGCGACCGACAAGCCGGTCGTCGCCTCGGGCGGAGTCTCCTCGCTGGACGATCTGCGCGCGATCGCCACGCTGGTGCCCGCCGGTGTCGAAGGCGCCATCGTCGGAAAGGCGCTGTACGCCGAGGCGTTCACTCTGGAAGAGGCGCTCGCGGCGGTGTCCGGATGAACGACGTGCGGAAGATCTCGTCGGGCGGCCCGTGGGAGGAGACCTTCGGTTACTCCCGGGCCGTGGAGCTCCCGAACGGCCTTGTCCTGGTGTCCGGTTGCACCTCGGTGGTCGGCGGCAGGATCGCGGAGGGCGGACCGTACGAGCAGACGAGGACCGCCTTCGGCGTCGCCGTCAAGGCGCTGGAGGAGCTGGGCCTCGGTGTGGCGGACGTGGTACGCACCCGGATGTACATCACCCACGCCCGGGACGCGGACGACATCGGCCGCGCCCACAAGGAACTCTTCGACGCCGTACGGCCGGCCGCTTCGATGGTCATCGTCGCCGGCCTCATCGATCCGAGCCTGGTCGTCGAGGTCGAGGTCGAAGCCTTCCGGGGAGCGCCGGCATGACACTCGCGGTCCGAGTCATTCCCTGCCTGGACGTGGACAACGGCCGGGTCGTCAAAGGCGTCAACTTCCGTAATCTGCGCGACGCCGGAGACCCGGTCGAGATGGCCAAGCTCTATGACGCCGAGGGCGCCGACGAGCTGACGTTCCTCGACATCACCGCCTCGTCCGGCGACCGCGAGACGACGTACGACGTGGTGCGCCGCACCGCCGAGCAGGTCTTCATCCCGCTCACCGTCGGCGGTGGTGTCCGCGCGCCCGAGGACGTCGACAAGCTGCTCAGGGCAGGCGCCGACAAGGTCGGTGTCAACACGGCGGCCATCGCCAGGCCCGAGCTGCTCCGGGAGATCGCCGAACGCTTCGGGCGCCAGGTGCTGGTGCTCTCGGTCGACGCGCGCCGGACCGCCTCGGGCTCCTTCGAGGTCACGACACACGGCGGCCGCCGGGGCACCGGCATCGACGCGGTCGAGTGGGCGCACCGGGCGGCGGAGCTGGGCGCGGGAGAGATCCTGCTCAACTCGATGGACGCCGACGGCACGAAGGACGGCTACGACACCGAGATGATCGCGGCCGTGCGCAAGCATGTGACCGTGCCCGTCATCGCCTCCGGCGGAGCGGGACGGCTCGCGGACTTCCCGCCGGCGATCGACGCGGGCGCCGACGCCGTACTGGCCGCGTCCGTCTTCCACTTCGGCGATCTGCGGATCTCGCAGGTCAAGGACGCGCTGCGGGGAGCGGGACACCAGGTCCGCTGACACCTGGTGCCGGCCGCCGGGCGCGAGAACCGCGCTCGGCGGCGCTCCGGTGTTCCGGTTTTTTGGCGTACACCTCCGCCTTCGCGTACCAGATCGTGCAACTTTTATTGTGCAATTTATATTGCGCAACTTTTCTTTTCTGTCTAGGCTCACGGTCATGCCGGACACCAATCCCCGCAGGATCACGGATCTCGACACCCTCAAGGCGTTCGGGCATCCGCTGCGCATGAAGCTCTACCGAGCGCTGTACATCGCGCGTACGGCCACCGCCTCGCAACTCGCCGACCAGGTGGACGAGGCCGTGTCGCTGGTCAGTTACCACCTGCGCAAGCTCGCCGACCACGGACTGATCGAGCAGGCCGAGCCGCAGGGCAGGGACGGGCGCGAGCGATGGTGGCAGCTCGCGTCGCAGGGGCTGAGCTTCCATGACGAGGACTTCAGCGACGCGCCCGAGAAGGCCGCCACCCATGCCGCCGTCGGCCGGATGTCCTTCGAACAGCGCTCCGATCTCTACCGCCGCTATCTCGACACCCAGAGCGCCTGGGACGCCGACTGGCGCCGCGCCGCCTTCAGCAACGAATACCTGGCACCGCTGACGGCGGCCGAACTCGTCGCGTTCACCAGTGAGATGCACCAGCTCGCCAAGAAGTACGAGGCCGCGGGCCGGGCCGCCGAGGAGGCCGGTGACACCGACGGACGCGAGCACGTCGCGCTGCACCTGTACGGATTCCCGTTCCGGACCTGAACCGGCGAGCCCGGAAGGATCACCTGACCATGAGCGAGACCGCCCTGCCCGTCTCCGCACTCGCGTCCGCACCCGTCGCACCGGCTCCCCAGCGGCCCGCCCACCGTGACGGCAATGTCCTGCGCTGGCTCAGCGCGTACACCGCCTCGATGGTCGGCGACAGCGTCTACTACCTGGCGCTGTCCTGGGCCGCGACCCGCACCGGCAGTCCCACCCAGGCCGGCCTCGTGCTCGCCGTCGGAGCCGTACCGCGCGCCGTGCTGATGCTCGGCGGCGGAGTCCTCGCCGACCGGTTCGGTCCACGCCGGGTGGTCATCGGCAGCGACGCGGCGCGCTGCCTCTTCATCCTGGGCATGGCCGCCGCGCTGCTGTTCACCACTCCCACCCTCTGGCTGCTGGCCACCGTCGCGCTGGTCTTCGGCGCCGTGGACGCGCTCTTTCTGCCGGCCGTCGGGGCTCTGCCGCCTCGTATCACCACGCCCGGCCAGCTCGCACGAGTGCAGGGACTGCGCGGACTCGCGGCCCGCGTCGCCAATGTGACCGGGGCGCCGCTCGGCGGACTCGCGGTGGCCCTCGGTGGCTCGGTGACCGCGTTCGCCGTGGCCGGGGCGCTGTTCGCGGTGTCGCTGCCGCTGCTGCTCGCGCTACGGATCGCTCCGGAGCCCGCCAGGGAGGCGGCCGGCCAGGCCGGCACCGCCTGGAGCGAACTGGTCGACGGCCTGCGCTACATCCGCCGCCACCGGGTGCTCGCTCCGCTGCTGCTGGTCGTCGCCGTCGGCGAACTGGGCTTCGTGGGTCCGCTCAACATCGGTCTGACCCTGCTCGTCCAGGAACGCGGCTGGGGCGCCGACGGCATGGGCTGGATCGTCGCGGCCTTCGGCGCCGGCGCCGGCGCGAGCTCCCTGGCCCTGGCGGTGAAGGGACGAGTGCCACGCGCGGGACTCGTCCAGGCCATCGTGCTCAGCGCCGGATCGGCCGCCGTCGCCGCACTGGCCTTCGCGCCCTCCATCGGCGCGGCCGTCGTCGTGGGCGTCCTCATCGGACTGCTGGCCGGCCTGAGCGGCGCGCTGAACGGAGCCCTGCTCCAGACCGCCTCCGACCCCGCCTACCTGGGACGGGTCACCTCGGTCGCGACCCTCTTCATGCTCGGGATCGCGCCGCTCTGCTATCCACTCACCGGCGCGGCGGTGAGCCTGTGGGGCACCGGGCCGGTCTTTGTCGTCAGCGCCGCCGTCTGCGGCACGGGCGGCCTGCTCGGCTTCGCGTTCCCGGCCGTCCGCCGCGCCGAACTCCCGGACTGACGGCCACGCACCGCGCCCACGGCACGCCGCGGCGGGCTCAGACGCCCAGCTTCGCTTCCTGAAGCCGCGCGACCGCGTCCTTGTCGCCGTCCAGCCGCACATCCGCCGCGCCCTGCCGGCCGAAGGCGAAGAGCACCAGCTCGCCCGGCTCGCCGGTGACGGTCACCACCGGAGCGCCGCGATGGGCGACGGCCGTCTGGCCGTCCGGGCGGCGCAGCACCAGACCGACCGGCGACTTCCGGCCCAGCAGCCTGGCGGCCTTCTCCAGCCGCGACCACAGCGTGTTCGCGAACACGCTGTCCAGCTCCCGAGGCGACCAGTCGGGCTGCGCCCGCCGGACATCCTCCGCGTGGACATAGAACTCGACGGTGTTCGCCGCCTCGTCGACCTGCTTGATGCCGTACGGCGACATCCGCGGCGGTCCCGTACGGATGAGCTGGATCAGCTCCTCGTACGGCTTCGAGACATACTCGCCGTGCACCCGGTCCAGCCGGTTCCTGAGCAGCGAGACCATCGTCCCGCCGGCCGCGTCCGGGCGGCGCTCGCGCACCACCACATGGGCCGCCAGATCCCGGGCCAGCCAGCCGTCGCACAGCGTCGGAGCATCGGGGCCCGCCGCCTCCAACAGGTCGGCGAGCAGGAGTCGTTCACGCTTGGCATGGGTCGACATGTCCGTAACCCTACGGTGGCCGCACCGAGTCCGGCCAGTGGACGTCCGGCCCGGTGACCCGAGCGGGCGCGGCACAATGGCCGTATGACCAGTACGACCGCGGCCCAGGGCCCGACCGCCGGACTCGCCCCCGCCATCGCCGACCGCCTCAAGCGCAGCGCAGACGGACTGATCCCGGCCATCGCGCAGCAGTACGACACCGGCGAGGTGCTGATGCTCGGCTGGATGGACGACGAGGCGCTGCACCGCACGCTGACCACGGGCCGCTGCACCTACTGGTCGCGCAGCCGCCAGGAGTACTGGGTCAAGGGCGACACCTCGGGCCATGTCCAGCACGTCAAGTCCGTCGCCCTGGACTGCGACGCCGACACCGTCCTCGTCCAGGTCGACCAGGAGGGCGCGGCCTGCCACACCGGAGCGCGCACCTGCTTCGACGCGGATGTCCTTCCGCTCGGCCGGTGACCGGCCGGAGTGTGGCCTTCCCAGCGACTTCCCAACGAGTAGGGTCAGCGGCCATGGATCTTGAGACCTTCCGCAAGCTGGCGGTGGACCGCCGTGTCATCCCCGTCAGCCGACGGCTGCTCGCGGACGGCGACACTCCGGTCGGCCTGTACCGGAAGCTGGCCGCCGAGCGTCCCGGCACCTTTCTGCTGGAGTCCGCGGAGAACGGCCGCTCCTGGTCCCGCTACTCGTTCATCGGCGTGCGGTCCTCCGCCACGCTCACCGAGCGCGACGGACGCACACACTGGCTCGGCACTCCGCCCGTCGGCGTGCCCGTCGACGGCGACCCGCTCACCGCGCTGCGCGCCACCGTGGAGACGCTGCACACGCCGCGCGACCTCGCCGCCGGAATGCCGCCCTTCACCGGCGGCATGGTCGGCTATCTCGGCTACGACATCGTCCGCCGCCTGGAGAAGATCGGCGATCACGCCCGCGACGATCTGCGCATCCCCGAGCTGACCATGCTGCTCACCTCGGACCTGGCCGTCCTCGACCACTGGGACGGCACGGTCCTGCTGATCGCCAACGCGATCAACCACAACGACCTGGACACCGGTGTGGACGAGGCGTACGCCGACGCCGTCGCCCGCCTCGACGCCATGGCCGCCGACCTCGCCCAGCCCGCGCACTCGGCGCCCACCGCGCTGCCCGCCTCCGAGCTGCCCGCGTACACGGCGCTCTGGGGCGGCGCCGCCTACCAGGCCGCCGTCGACGACATCAAGGAGCGGATCCGCGCGGGCGAGGCGTTCCAGGTCGTGCCCTCCCAGCGCTTCGAGACCCCGTGCACCGCGAGCGCGCTGGATGTCTACCGGGTGCTGCGGGCCACCAACCCGAGCCCGTACATGTATCTCTTCCGCCTTCCCAGCGAGGACGGCGGGGCCTTCGACGTCGTCGGCTCCAGCCCCGAGGCGCTGGTCAAGGTCGAGAACGGGCACGCGATGGTCCACCCGATCGCCGGGACCAGGCCGCGCGGCGCCACTCCGCAGGAGGACCAGGCGCTCGCCGACGAGCTGCTCGCCGACCCCAAGGAGCGCGCCGAACATCTGATGCTCGTCGACCTCGGCCGCAACGACCTGGGCCGGGTCTGCGAGCCCGGCAGCGTCGAGGTCGTCGACTTCATGTCCGTCGAGCGCTACTCGCATGTGATGCACATCGTCTCGACCGTCACCGGACGGGTCGCCGAGGGACGCGGCGCCTTCGACGTGCTGACCGCCTGCTTCCCGGCGGGCACGCTCTCCGGTGCGCCCAAGCCGCGCGCCATGCAGATCATCGACGAGCTGGAGCCCACGCGGCGCGGACTGTACGGCGGCTGCGTCGGCTATCTCGACTTCGCCGGAGACTCCGACACCGCCATCGCCATCCGTACCGCACTGCTCCGCGACGGCACGGCATATGTGCAGGCGGGAGCGGGCGTCGTCGCCGACTCCGACCCGGTCTCCGAGGACACCGAATGCCGCAACAAGGCGGCCGCGGTGCTGCGCGCCGTGCACACCGCGAACCGGCTGAACGAGGTCTGACCCCGAGGCCGCCCGGTGTCCGGCGGCCCGAGGGACAACCCGGGCCTCCGGACGCGCGGACCGGTAGGGGATAGTGGGGGTCGTGAGTGCCGTACCCGTACCCCAGCCCCGCACCGCCGTCCCGGCCGACAACGCCGCGAGCGGCCGTCGCAGTCTCGCGATCGCGCTGCTCCTCGGAGCTCTCGGCGCCGCCGTGGTGCTGATCGCCTCCGGCCAGATCTGGGCCGAGGGCACGGCGGCCGTCGGCGGCGGCTCCGTACCGCTCGACGCCAACGGCCGTGACATCACCGGCGTCCCCGCGGCCCTCGCCGTCGTCGGCCTCGCGGCCCTCGTCGCCGTCTTCGCCGTGCGCAGCGCGGGACGGCTGCTGGTCTCCGCGCTGCTCGCACTGAGCGGCGCGGGCGCGGCCGCCGCCGCGTACACCGGCGCGTCGGACAGCGCGGCCCTGGACGAGAAGGCCGCGCAGACGACCGGCGACGCGGCCGCCACCGTCGAGGCCCTGACGCACACCGCGTGGCCCTATGTGACCGCTGTCGGCAGTGTGCTGATCCTGGCGGCGGGGCTGCTGGCCGTCGGCTACGGCCGGCGCTGGCCCGCCATGTCCCGCCGTTACGAGCGTCCCGGCGCGGGCGTGGCCGCCGACGGGCACGGGCCCTCCCGCGCCGCCGGCCGGGCGCCCGTCGTGGATCCCGACCGTCCCGAGGACCTGTGGAAGGCACTGGACCGCGGCGAGGATCCGACGCGCGAGAGCTGAGCCCACGACCGGCCGAGCGGAACCATCCGTACGGACTGGGCCGTATGGGGTGTGCCACATGTGGTGGTTCCGGCCGACCCCCCGGCGCTGTACGAGGCGCGTATGCGGGACAATGTTGGTTGAGTGTCCGACTCACATAGCGCAACAGCAACTGAGGAGCAACTCATGGCGGGCAGCAGCCACGGACATACCCCGGCGGCCTGGACCGGTGTCACCATCTCCTTCTTCGGCTTCTGCATCGCGGGAGTCTTCATGGTGGCGGCGAACCAGGCCGGGTTCTGGGCCGGCATCGCGGTCATCCTGCTCGGCGGCGTCGTCGGTCTGGCCATGAAGGCCGCCGGTCTCGGCATGCCCAAGGAGTCCGCCGCGATGGTGCAGGCCAGGGCGCAGGCCGCGAGCGAGCAGGTGCAGGCGCGGTCCGAGCCGGGGACCCAGGGCCAGACGCAGGCGCAGACCGTCTGATCCGGCAGAGGCTCCACAGCGGGACACGGTGCGCGGGAGCCGGCAGAGGCGGTCTCCGGGAGCCGCGGCCCGGAGCGTGCTGCGACTTTCGGTACGGGCGGCGACAATCACCGGATGGACCCCATGCCAATCCCCGCAGCGCCGGAGCCGGACGGGCCCGGCCGGGCCGCGCCGGGCCCGCCGTACTCCGGCGACGGGCCCGTCCCGGCCTCCTGGTCCCCGGCTCCGTCTCCGCCCGCCGGGCCGCCGGCCTCGCTCGTCCGCCGGCTGCTGCCGCCGCTCGCCACCCTCGCCGTGGTCGCCGCCGCGTTCACCTACGTCGGCCTGGTCGATCCGAATGAAACCGGCCACTATCCGGTCTGCCCGCTCTACGGCCTCACCGGCGTCTACTGTCCCGGCTGCGGCGGGCTGCGCAGCGCGCACGCCGTCGCGCACGGCGATCTGTCCGGGGCCCTCGGCGACAACGCGGTGGCCGTCCTCGGTTACGCGGCCTTCGCCGTCCTGTGGGTGGCGTGGGTGGTACGGGCCCGGAAACGGCTGCCTCTGCGGATCGCTCTGGCGCCCGCCTGGTGGTGGGCGCTCGGCGGGCTGGTCCTCGCCTTCAGCGTCGTCAGAAACCTGCCCTTCGGCTCGTCACTCGCACCGTGAAGGCCCAGGTGGTGGCATGCTCGGCCAACCGGATGCGGGTCCTTCGGCCTCTTCCGGCTAGCATCGATATGGCTGATCCTGATCCAATGACTGACTTGATCACCACACGTACGTGATTCGCTCCCGGGTCCATGCCGTATCCGGTTCCGAACCAACATCCCAACATCACTGTCCTGGAAGGGGGCCCGCTCGCGTGAGTGTGCTCGACGAGATCATCGAAGGCGTCCGCGCCGACCTCGCAGAGCGGCAGGCGCGCGTCGGCCTTGACGAGCTCAAGGAGCGCGCGGCCAAGGCGCCCCAGGCCAAGGACGGCGTCGCCGCGCTGCGTGGCGAGGGCGTCCGGGTGATCTGCGAGGTCAAGCGGTCCAGCCCGTCCAAGGGCGCGCTCGCCGCGATCGCCGACCCGGCGGCGCTCGCCGCCGACTACGAGGCGGGCGGCGCCGCCGTCATCTCCGTACTGACCGAGCAGCGGCGCTTCGGCGGTTCGCTCGCCGACCTGGAGGCCGTACGGGCCAAGGTCGACATCCCGGTCCTGCGCAAGGACTTCATCGTCACCTCCTACCAGCTCTGGGAGGCGCGGGCCTACGGCGCCGACCTCGTGCTGCTGATCGTCGCCGCCCTCGACCAGCCGGCCCTGATCTCACTGATCGAGCGGGCCGAGTCGATCGGGCTCACGCCGCTCGTCGAGGTGCACGACGAGGACGAGGTGGAGCGGGCGGTGGACGCCGGCGCGAAGATCATCGGGGTCAACGCGCGTGATCTGAGGACGCTGCAGGTCGACCGAGGCACATTCGAGCGGGTCGCTCCCGAGATCCCGGCCGGCATTGTGAAGATCGCCGAGTCCGGTGTGCGCGGACCGCACGACCTGATCGCCTACGCCAACGCCGGGGCCGACGCGGTGCTTGTCGGCGAGTCGCTGGTCACCGGGCGCGACCCGAAGGGCGCGGTGGCCGATCTGGTCGCCGCGGGAGCGCACCCCGCGCTGCGGCACGGGAGGGACTGACCGCACCGTGAGCGCCGCCGTCGCAGTCCGTATGCCTGGTAACCGGCCGAGCCCGCGCTCGGCCGGGGCCCCGGCACGCGTACCGCACGCGCCGCTGGCGCGCGGCTGCCGCCCGCGCGGCTGCCGGGCGCCGGCCAGGCGCGTGCACGGACGGCGGGTCCGCTATGTGATCGGTGACGAGCCCGGTCAGGTCAACGGGATGCGATGGCGCGGGTAGCCGCGCTCCGAGCCTGAGCCGTGCCGGAGGCGCGGACGGCCGCCGTCGTGCGCGCCGGACCGCCTTCCGAGGTGTGGCGCCGCGCGTTTCGCGTACGGCGCCGTGCCGCTCGCCCGGCTCTTGGACCGTGCGGTGATCGGTACGCGCCCATGCCACCGGTCCCGCGAGTCGTGGCGTCGAATCGCCGGTCACCCGCGTATATCCAGGTGACCGGTATCCGGGCAATCCGGGCATCGGCCGCCGCGGTCCGTCCATCTCCGCGTGTCCTTCGCCGGGCCCGGGGCTGTTCCGCTCAGCGCGCATACGGTGAATCCCGCCCGTACCTCCCGAGGAGTTTCTTCCGTGTTCTCCGAGTCCTCCGTGACCTCAGAGTCTTCTCAACCGCCCGCGCCGTCCGGCTTCTTCATCCCGGACCCGGAGGGCCTTACGCCCGGCGCCGACGGGTACTTCGGTGCCTTCGGCGGCAAGTTCATCCCGGAGGCGCTGGTCGCCGCCGTCGACGAGGTCGCCGTCGAGTACGAGAAGGCCAAGTCCGATCCGGCCTTCGTCGCCGAGCTGAACGACCTCATGGTCAACTACACCGGCCGGCCCAGCGCGCTCACCGATGTCCCGCGGTTCGCGGCGCACGCCGGAGGCGCCCGGGTGTTCCTCAAGCGCGAGGACCTCAACCACACCGGTTCACACAAGATCAACAATGTGCTGGGCCAGGCGCTGCTGACCAAGCGCATGGGCAAGACCCGGGTCATCGCCGAGACCGGCGCGGGCCAGCACGGTGTCGCGACCGCGACCGCCTGCGCCCTGTTCGGGCTTGAATGCACCATCTACATGGGCGAGATCGACACTCGCCGCCAGGCGCTCAATGTGGCCCGGATGCGGATGCTCGGCGCCGATGTCGTGCCGGTCGCGTCCGGCAGCCGGACGCTGAAGGACGCCATCAACGAGGCGTTCCGGGACTGGGTCGCCAATGTGGACCGTACGCACTATCTGTTCGGCACGGTCGCCGGGCCGCATCCCTTCCCCGCGATGGTGCGTGACTTCCACCGGGTCATCGGCGTGGAGGCGCGGCGGCAGATCCTGGAGCGCGCCGGGCGGCTCCCGGACGCGGCCGTGGCGTGTGTGGGCGGCGGGTCCAACGCGATCGGCCTCTTCCACGCCTTCATCCCCGACGAGGGCGTGCGGCTGGTGGGCTGCGAGCCCGCCGGACACGGGATCGAGACCGGCGAGCACGCCGCCACACTGACCGCGGGCGAGCCGGGCATCCTGCACGGATCACGGTCGTACGTCCTGCAGGACGAGGAAGGCCAGATCACCGAGCCGTACTCGATCTCGGCCGGACTGGACTATCCGGGCATCGGCCCGGAGCACGCGTATCTCAAGGACAGCGGACGCGGTGAGTACCGGGCGGTGACCGACGCCGCCGCGATGGAGGCACTGCGGCTGCTCTCCCGTACCGAGGGGATCATCCCGGCCATCGAGAGCGCGCACGCGCTGGCCGGCGCGCTGGAGCTGGGACAGGAACTGGGCGAGGACGGCCTGATCGTCGTCAATCTCTCCGGGCGTGGCGACAAGGACATGGACACGGCCGCCCGGTACTTCGGGCTGTACGACGGCGAGGACGCGAAGTGAGCGGGAACATTCAGCTACTGGCCGACACGCTCGCGAACGCCCGTGCGGAGGACCGGGCCGCGCTGATCGCCTATCTGCCGGCCGGCTTCCCGACCGTCGACGGCGGGATCGCCGCGGTGAAGGCGGCCTTCGACGGCGGCGCGGACGTGGTGGAAGTGGGTCTGCCGCACAGCGACCCGGTGCTGGACGGGCCGGTCATCCAGACCGCCGACGACATCGCGCTGCGCGGCGGTGTGAAGATCGCCGATGTGATGCGCACGGTCCGCGAGGCGTACGAGGCGACCGGCAGACCGGTGCTGGTGATGACGTACTGGAATCCGGTCGACCGGTACGGCGTCGAGCGGTTCACCGCCGAGCTGGCCGAGGCGGGCGGCGCCGGCTGCATCCTGCCGGACCTGCCCGTCGAGGAGTCCGTGCTGTGGCGCGAGCACGCCGAGAAGCACGGTCTGGCCACGGTCTTCGTGGTCGCGCCGAGCAGCCGGGACGAGCGGCTGGCGAAGATCACGGCCGTGGGCACCGGCTTTGTCTACGCCGCTTCCCTGATGGGCGTCACCGGTACGCGCGCGTCGGTGGGCGCGCAGGCCCAGGACCTGGTACGGCGCACCCGCGCCACCACCGGGCTGCCGGTCTGTGTCGGCCTCGGAGTGTCCGACGCCGGGCAGGCGGCGGAGGTCGCGGGCTTCGCGGACGGTGTGATCGTCGGCTCGGCCTTTGTGAAGCGCATGCTGGACGCGCCGGACGAGGCGGCGGGGCTGGTGGCGGTGCGCGCGCTGGCGGGTGAGCTGGCCGAAGGCGTGCGTAAGCGCTGAGCGACGGCATAGCCCGTACGGGTGGATTTGCGGCCGGGGAGGTGCGGACATGCCTCCCCGGCTCGTTGCTGTGTGCGTGAGCGAGAAGAACCGTGAGGAAACCCGGAGCGCGAGAGAGCGGCTCCAGCAGGAACGTGACGAGCAGAATGTGAGCGAGAAGCGCAGGCGCACCCTGATCGTGTCCGCGGCGGTCGTCGGAGCGCTCGGCCTGGCCGCCGTGATCGGGCTGGTCGCCGCGAACGCCGGCGAGGACAAGGAAGTCGACGTGGCGCGACCGGCCGCCGCGCCGTCGGGCGCCAACGGCAAGGACGATCTGGCGATCCCCGTCGGGGCGTCGGACGCGCCGTCCACGCTCACGGTGTGGGAGGACTTCCGCTGCCCGGCCTGTGCCCAGTTCGAGAACGCCTTCCGGAGCACGATCAACAAGCTGGAGAAGGCGGGCAAGCTCAAGGTCGAGTACCACCTCGTCACGATCATCGACAACAACATGGGCGGCAGCGGCTCGCTGAACGCGGCCAATGCCGCGGCGTGCGCGCAGGACGCCGGTGAGTTCGCGCGGTACCACGACGTGCTGTTCAAGAACCAGCCGCCGGAGACGGAAGACCTCTTCGCCAGGAACAGCCGTCTGCTGGACCTGGCCGGCAAGGTCGACGGGCTGGAGACGGCGCGCGGTTTCCGCCAGTGTGTGGAGGGCGGGCTCCACAACGGCTGGGTGAACAAGTCCGCCGCGGCGTTCCGGGCGGGCCGCTTCTCCGGCACGCCGACCGTGCTGCTCAACGGGGAGCCGGTCTTCCCGAAGAAGGGCAGCGAAGAGATCACTCCGGCCAATCTGCAGAAGTGGGTCGCGGCGGCCGACAAGGGCAAGAAGCCGGGCACGGTCTCGCCGTCCGCCCCGAGCTCGGTCCCGGCCGCTTCGGCTCCGTCGGCCTGAGCTCGTTATCCAGAAGTTGCCGGGCGGGTTGCCCTACGTCCCGCCCGGCACTGTAGCGTCGGTTCCGCCATGAATCTTGCCTACATTCCCAGCCCCTCGACCGGAGTGCTCCATCTCGGACCACTACCGCTCCGTGGCTACGCGTTCTGCATCATCATCGGTGTCTTCGTCGCGGTCTGGTACGGCGGCAAGCGCTGGGTCGCCCGGGGTGGCAAACCCGGCACCGTGGCCGACATCGCCGTCTGGGCGGTGCCCTTCGGTCTGGTCGGCGGCCGGCTCTACCACGTCGTCACCGACTACCAGCTCTACTTCAGTGATGGTGAGGACTGGGTCGACGCCTTCAAGATCTGGGAAGGCGGCCTCGGGATCTGGGGCGCGATCGCGCTGGGCGCGGTCGGTGCCTGGATCGGCTGCCGGCGTCGCGGGATTCCGCTTCCGGCGTACGCGGACGCCATCGCGCCGGGCATCGTCCTCGCGCAGGCCATCGGCCGCTGGGGCAACTGGTTCAACCAGGAGCTGTACGGCAAGCCGACGGATCTGCCGTGGGCGCTGAAGATCAGCGCGGGCGCGAACCGGGAGGCCGGTCTCTACCACCCGACGTTCCTGTACGAGTTCCTGTGGTGCGTGGGTGTGGCGCTGCTGATCGTCTGGGCCGACCGCCGCTTCAAGCTCGGCCACGGGCGGGTCTTCGCCCTGTATGTCGCGCTGTACTGCGTGGGCCGCTCCTGGATCGAGTACATGCGGGTCGACGAGGCGCACCACATTCTGGGCGTGCGGCTGAATGTCTGGACGGCGGCGGTCGTCTTCGTGCTGGCGGTCGTCTACTTCGTCCTCTCGGCGCGGATCCGGCCGGGACGCGAGGAGATCGTGGAGCCGGAGGCGGCGGGCACGCCCAAGGCCACCGACGAGGCCGCGGCCACCGAGGACGCCAAGGCGGCTGTCGGCGACGCGGACGACGCCAAGGACGCTTCCGGGAAGACCGATGGGGCCGTCGTGGCCGACTCCACCGGCGCCGAGGCGGCCGAGAAGACCTGACGGGCACCGCCCGTGTCACCGGGGCCCGCCGGACCGAGAGGTCCGGCGGGCCCCGGTGTCTTCCCGGAGAACCGGCCGGGCGGGACCTCTCAGAACACGCTGTGGCGAGCGGCCAGGGACAGGGTGCGGCGGGCCGCCGCCACGATCGCCGCGTCCACGAAACGGCCGTCGGCCAGCGCGAGCGCTCCCGCGCCGTCGGCCGCCGCCTCGATGATCTCCTCGGCCTCGGCGATCTCCTGTGGAGTGGGCAGATAGGTCCGCTCGATGACAGGGAGCTGACGCGGATGGATCGCGGCCCGGCCGAGGAGGCCCAGGGACCGGCCGTGGACACAGGACGCCGCCAGCCCGTCCAGGTCCCTGACGTCCGGGAACACCGACTGGACCGGCGGAGCCAGACCCGCCGCGCGGGCCGCCACCACGGCCCGGCTGCGCGACCAGTCCAGGCCGGTGTCGTCCCGTACGCCCAGATCGGCGCGGAGATCCGCCTCGCCGAGCGCGATGCCGCGGACCGCGGGATGCGCGGTCGCGATGGCGTAGGCGTGTTCCACGGCGAGGGCCGATTCGAGCAGCGGATACAGCGCGGTGTCCGGCGCGCGTGCGGCGACGCGGTGGACATCGGACGGGTGGGTGACCTTCGGCAGGCGCAGTCCGGTCAGCCCGTCCAGGCCGACCAGCGACGGGACATCGTGTTCGTCGGTGATGCGGACATGGACCGGGACGGTCCGGGCCTCGGCCAGAAACTCCGTCGTGGCGGCGCGCGCGTACTCCTTCCGGTCCGGCGCCACCGCGTCCTCCAGGTCCACGATGACGACGTCCGCGCCGTAGGAGAGCGCCTTCGTCATGACCTCCGGGCGGTCTCCGGGAACATAGAGCCAGGTGAGAGCGACGGTCACAGCGCTCCGCCCGAGCGGAGCGCGGCGACCTCCGCCGTGGACAGACCCAGCTCGGCCAGTACCGCGTCGGTGTCCGCGCCATGCGGCCGGCCGGCCCAGCGGATCGCGCCAGGGGTCTCGGAGAGCCGGAAGAGGACGTTCTGCATCCTGAGCGGGCCCAGCTCGGGATCGGGGACCTCGACGATGGTGCCGAGCGCCTGGTATTGCGGGTCCTCCAGCACATCGCGGATGTCGTAGACGGGCGCGATCGCCGCCTCGGCCTTCTCGAACGCGGCCATGGCCTCCTCACGGGTGTGGCGTCCGATCCAGCCGCCGACCGCCTCGTCCAGTACGTCCGCGTGGCCGGCCCGGCCGCCGCCGGTGCTGAACCAGGGTTCCTCGGTCAGCTCGGGGCGGCCGACGAGCCGCATGACCCGTTCGGCGATGGACTGGGCGGAGGTGGAGACGGCCAGCCAGGAGCCGTCGGCGGTGCGGTAGGTGTTGCGAGGAGCGTTGTTGCGGGAGCGGTTGCCCGTACGCGGCTGGACATAGCCGAGCTGGTCGTACCAGAGCGGCTGCGGCCCGAGGACGGTGAGGATCGGCTCGATGATCGCCAGGTCCACCACCTGGCCCCGGCCCGTCACGGCCCGGCCGTTCAGCGCGGTCATCACCGCGTACGCCGTGGCCAGCGCGGCGATCGAGTCGGCCAGGCCGAAGGGCGGCAGCGTGGGCGGTCCGCCGGGCTCGCCGGTCGCGGCGGCGAATCCGCTCATCGCCTCGGCCAGCGTGCCGAATCCCGGCCGGTGCGAGTACGGGCCGAACTGGCCGAAGCCCGTGACCCGGGCGAGGACGGTCCGAGGATTGGCGGTGGAGAGCTCTTCCCAGCCCAGGCCCCATTTCTCCAGGGTTCCGGGGCGGAAGTTCTCGATGATCACGTCGGCGTCGGCGGCGAGCCGGAGCAGCAGATCGCGGCCGCCCGAGGTGGAGAGATCGAGGGTGATGGCGCGCTTGTTGCGGCCGAGCAGTTTCCACCACAGGCCCACGCCGTCCTTGGCGGGGCCGTGGCCGCGCGACGGATCGGGCCGGGTGGGGTGTTCGACCTTGATCACGTCGGCGCCGAAGTCGCCGAGCATGGTGGCGGCCAGCGGACCCGCGAAGAGCGTCGCGAGGTCGAGGACGCGCAGACCGGCGAGAGGCGGCGGGAGCGGCGCGTCGGTGGAAGCGGAAGCGGCGTGGGCGGGAGCGGGAGCGGTCATCAGACCTCGATCTCGGTGCGGTACGGCATGGAGGTGGACGCGCCGGGGCGCTGGACGCAGAGCGACGCCGCCGCCGAGGCCCAGGCCATCGCCTCCGGCATCGGCCGGCCCTCGCCCAGCGCGACGGTGAGGGCGCCGACGAAGGTGTCGCCCGCGCCGGTGGTGTCCACGGCGGTGACGCGCGGCGCGGGCACGGTCACCGGCTCCATGCCCCGGGCCGTGTACAGGCTGCCCGCCGCGCCGAGGGTGATCACCACCTCCGGGACCTGGCGCAGCAGGGCGTCGGCCGCCGCTCGCGGGTCGGCGACGCCGGTGAGCATGGCCGCCTCGTGTTCATTGGGAACGAGCAGATCGACGGCGGCGAGCAGTTCGGGCGGCAGCGGCTGGGCGGGCGCGGGAGTGAGGACGGTCCGTACGCCGTGGCGGCGGCCGGCCTCCGCGCCGGCCAGGACGGCGCTCAGCGGCAGTTCGAGCTGGAGGAGCAGTGAGTCCGCGGCGGCGATCAGGGTCTCGTCACCGGGGCCGAGACAGGTGACGGTGCCGTTCGCGGCGGGAATCACGACGATCGAGTTGCCGCCCTCGTCGTCGACGACGATATGGGCGGTGCCGGAGGGGCCTTCGGCGGTGCGCAGGAGATCCGTGTCCACACCGGAGGCGACGAGCGTGTGCCGGAGCTGCTCGCCGAACTCGTCGGCGCCGACCGCGCCGACCATCGCCACGTCTCCGCCCGCGCGCGCGGCGGCGACGGCCTGGTTGGCGCCTTTGCCGCCGGGGATCGTGCGGAACTCACGGCCGGTGACGGTCTCGCCGAGCTTCGGGGCCCGCGCGACATAGGTGACAAGGTCCATATTGGTGCTGCCGAGCACCACGATGGCGGTCATGGGCGGAGTGCCTCCCTGGTGGTCGCGGTGCGGGTCAGTTCCGCGAGGACATCAAATCCGATGCCGTCGAAACCGCCGACGGATGTGGCGAGCCGGTTCTTGAGCGGAGCCGTCCAGTGCTCCGGCAGTCTGGCCGGATGGCCGGCCAGCAGGCCGGCGACGGAACCGGCCGTCGCGCCGTTCGAGTCGGTGTCCCAGCCGCCGGACACGGCACGGCAGATGGAGCCGCCGAAGTCGCCGTCGGCATGGGCCAGGGCCGCGGCGACCAGAGCGGTGTTGGGGACGGCGTGGACCCAGTGGTAATGGCCGAGCCCGGCGTGCAGTGTGTCGACGACGGTCTCGAAGTCCGCGTGGGCGCGGGCGGATTCGATACCGAGCCGGACGGCACCGGCGAGCCGGGAACGCGGCGGTACGACGGACAGACCGGCCCGGAGGCAGCCGTGCACATCCGTGCCACCGGCCGCCGCGGCGATCACGGCCGCGGTGAACATCGCGCCGTACACGCCGTTGCCGGTATGCGTGAGTGTGGCCTCCCGGTGTGCCTGCTCGGCGGCGGCCGCGGGGTCTCCGGGATGCGTCCAGCCGTGCACATCGGCCCGGATCACCGCGCCGATCCACTCCCGGAACGGATTGTGGTACCGGGCGGTGTACGGCGGCTCCATCCCGGAGAGCAGATTGCGGTACGCGACCCGCTCGGCCGTGAACGTACGTCCGGCCGGCAGCTCGTCGAGCCAGACTCCCGCCACCTGCGCGGTGGTGAAACCCCGGCCGTGGCGCTGGAGCAGCAGCACATTGAGGAGGGGATAGTTGAGATCGTCGTCCTCGGGCATCCCGTCGATGTTCTCCGCGAGCGAGGTCGGCGCGGAACGCCGGTTCCAGGGATACGCGTGGGCGAGGCCGGGCGGCAGGCCCCGGGCGGTGAACCAGGTGCGCAGCGGCCAGTTGCCGGTGGCGCGGGCGAGGGCCCGGATGCCCTGGAGCGGCAGCTTCTCGACGGGCTTCCCGAGCAGACATCCCACGGCCCGGCCGAGCCATGCGGCATGCAGCCGGGCGACGGAGAGGCCTGGGCGCGTGTCCTGAGGACGAGGGCCCGGGCCGCCGGCGTCGTTGTGGTGAGAGGCATGGGAGGCGGAGCCGTGGGAAGCGTGGGCCCGCGGTCCTTCGGGCCAGGACGGGCACGCTCCACGGATCGCCGGCAGCTCCGTCGGCTCGGACTCGGCGGCCGGCGAGGGCAGCAGCGACAGCTCGTCCAGCAGCCTCTCGGCCAGAGCCCGCAGCCGTGGCGGCGCCGGCTCCCGCGAGGCGCCGGCGCGCTCGGGAGCGCGGTGGCCGCCGGCCGAGCGCCAGCGGTACGCGATCCAGGCGGCGTCGCGGCCGTCCTCCGACGCCTGGCGCAGTTCATGGCCGATCAGGTCCTCGGGCTGGACCCAGGTGAGACGCAGGCCGCTCACCGGGATTCCGTCAGCCGGGCGAACGCCTTCTCGTGCGCGCGCCGCCGCTCCGTGTCCCGCGCGAAGACCTCGGACGCCACGCGCGTCAGCGCGCGCGCCGGAGCGTGCAGATCGAGACGGCTCGCCTCGGCCACGCGTGCCGCCCAGTCGGCGGGCACACAGGACTCGCCGCTCAGCGCCCCGGCCAGGGCGCCGCTCATGGTGGCGATCGAGTCGCAGTCCCGCCCGTAGTTGACCGAGCCCAGCACCGTACGGCGGAAGTCGCCCGCGCCGACCAGCAGCATGCCGAGCGCCACCGGCAGTTCCTCGATGGAGTGGAGCCGGGAGGGGCGGCGGGCGCCCAGTGACGGAGCGCGGTAGTCCGGGCCGACGGTGTCGAAGGGCGCGACGGCGTCGCGCAGCGCGCGCAGCGCGGACTCCGTGTCGTGGTGCCGGGACGCCTCGTCGCACACCGCTTCGATCGCGGCGCGCGTGCCGTCCTTGGCGAGGCCGAGACAGGTCTCGACGACCGTCGTGGGAGTGGCGCCGGGGAGGCAGGCCGCGGCGACCGCCGCGGCGAACACTCCGGCGGCCTCCCGCCCGTACGAGGACTGGTGCGCGCCCGCGACATCGATCGCCTCGGCGTACGCGGCCGCCGGATGCGCCGCGTTGACCAGTCCCACCGGCGCCATGTACATCGCCGCACCGCAGTTGACGATGTTCCCGGTGCCCGCCTCGCGCGGGTCGGCGTGTCCGTAGTGCAGGCGGGCGACGATCCACTTCTCGGCGAGGAAGATCCGCTGGAGCGGAAGCGCCTCGGCCTCCAGCTCCGGGATCCAGCGAGGGGTGGAGATGAGGTCGGGTACGAGATGGCCGGCCACCGCGTAGGCGTCGAGATGGTCGCGGACGGCCTCGTACACGCGGATCAGCGCATGCGTCATCAAGGTGTCGTCGGTGACATGGCCGTCGCCCTTGTGGTACGGAGCGAGAGGGCGGGCCGTGCGCCAGTCCTCGTGCCACGGGCCGACGATGCCGGACACCCGGCCGCCGTGGCGCTCGGCGATCTGGTCGGGGGAGTAGCCCTCGACCGGTCCGCCGAGCGCGTCACCGACGGCCGCTCCGATCAGACAGCCGGTGATCCGGTCAGCGAGTGTGAGGGCGGGCGCCGTGGTGGCCGGGGCCGTCGAGAGCGCCGGGTGCGAAGAGGTGCTGAGCGTCGTCATGTCGGAATTGTCCCTCTGGAATGGTCAGTTCCGTGTCTGCCAGCAGCCCGGCGAGTTCGACGAGATCCGTCCCGGCCAGCCGGGGGAGGGCGCAGCCGGCCAGGGTGCGGCAGGCGTCCCGCCAGGTGGCCGGCACGCTGTCCGCGCCGCCGAGCGCGCCGGTCAGCGCGCCGGCGAGGGCGGGCGCGGAGTCGGCGACCCGGGACAGGCAGGCGGCGGCCGGCACCGCCGCGGCGACCTCGCCGCGCGCCGCGAGCGTCAGCGCGAGAGCGACGGGCATGGTCTCGGCCGCGGCGATGCCGTAGCTGTACACATGGTCGACGATCTGATGCTCCAGCAGCGGGACGAGGGCGAAGGCGCCGGCCGGCTCCTCGGCGAAGTCGTGCGCCAGCTTGACGGCGTGGCGGGCGTTGCGGCCGATCTCCGTGGTCTCCGGAAGCTGGGCGAGGGCCGCGTCCACCGCGCTTGCGGGATCCGCGCCGCCGAGTGCGGCGGAGACGGCGGCGGCCATGGCGCGGGCGCCGTGCACTCCGTCGCCGTCCTGGGTGTACCGGGCGTCGAATTCGGCGAGTTCGGCCGCCGCCGCCGGGTCGCCCGGGTGGACGACCGCGAGGACGGCGGCCCGTACGCAGGCCGCGTCGTCGAAGTAGTGCGGATTGTCATGGCCGGTGGCGGGCGGGCGCAGCCCGGTGGCGAGATTGCCGAGACCGGCGCGCACCGAGATCCGCGCCCGCAGAGGCGGTACGGCGGACTCGACCTCGGGCGCGCGGTCGGCGGCCGCCGCGATCTCGCCGGCCAGGGAGTTCCAGGCGAGATCGACGGCGGCCCGCATCCGGCGTTCGGCGCCGAGACCGCGGAAGAGACCGCCGGCGGCGGTGAGCACGGTCTCGGCGGCGAAGGCGGCCCATTCGGCGTCGTCGGAGGGCCCGAGCCGGAGAGGTTCCGGCGGCTGGTTGAGCGCGATCGGTACGGGCAGCGTGGTCGTCGCGTTCTGCTCGGCGAAGGTGTCCAGCTCCCGGGTGAGCCGCCGGGTCCACTCGGGCATCCGGGCGGCCCGGTGCCGCGCGGCGGGCCAGCCGGCGGCGTCTCCGGCGGCCAGTCCGAGGAGCAGACCCTCGATACGGCGGACCGGGACGGCGCCACGGCCCGGCGGACGCGGAGCGCCGGGCCGTGCGGCGGCGGACGGCGTACCGTCCCCGCTCGCCGGGCAGGGGCGGTGTGCCGTCTGGTCCGCTGTCATGAGGCCGCCTGTTCTTCGTCGTCGTACGGAGTGAGCAGATCCGCGATGTCCAGCACGTGGTAGCCGCGCATCGAGGGCAGACAGCTCCCGCGCGCCGGGCCGATGACGGAGGACCATTCGGCGGGGATGGACCCGGCGCCCGACATGGCTCCGGCCAGCGCGCCCGCGACCGCGGCGGTGGTGTCCGCGTCGCGGCCCATGTTGACGGCCGTCAGCACCGACGTACGGAAGTCTCCTCGGGCCGCCGAGAAGGCGCCGAAGGCCAGTCCCACCGCCTCCGGGGCCAGATCGGTCCAGGGATAGCCGCCGATGACCACCGCGGAACGGACCGCGCGTTCCATGGCCGGTGTGTCGAGGTGGTCGCACTGGGCGGCGACGACCGCGCGGCGCAGCGAGCGGGCCGTCCACGAGTCCATGGGGATGACGGAGAGCGCGGCGGCGATCACCGAGGCGGGCCCCGCGCCGGTCATCGCGACGGCGACGCCGGCCGCCACCGCCCGGCCGCCGTAGATGCCCTCGCCGTCGTGGCTGACCGTGCCGTCGACGGCGACCAGCCGCGCGGCCTCACCGGGATCGCCCGCCGCGAAGACCCCGAAGGGAGCGGCGCGCATCGCGAGGCCGTCGCTCCAGGCGTGGCGGTGCTGGGCGGTGATGGGCGCGGCGAGACCGCGTCTGAGGTTCTCCAGCGTGCCGCGCTCGCTGAAACCCGCACCGCGGAACGGGCCCTCGTCGAGGTCCGCGAGCCAGTGGTGCCAGGCATTCTCGACATGGGCGACGGTCAGCGCCGAGCCGTGCCGGGCGAGCAGCAGGCCGGAGAAGATGGCGTACTCCGTGTCGTCCGTACCCACCGGATTGTCGGAGACGAAGCCTTCGATACGGCCCCAGCGGCGGCGGATCTCGGAGGGCCGCATGTTCTCCGCGGGCGCGCCCAGCGCGTCACCCACCGCGAGACCGAGCAGCGCGCCGCGCGCCCGGTCACGGAGCGCCGCGATCTCATCGGCGGCCGGATCGCAAGCGGTCAACTCCATCGTGTGGCCCTTTCACGCGCGACGAGCCCCGAGCCGGCCGGTGACCGGTGGCCGGCGGATCCCGGCGGCCGTGTCCCGTCCCGCCTCCGGTCACCGGCCGGTCTCCGTTCCTGGATCTCTGCCACGCGGAACGCCCGAGGAGTCCGGGAAACGCCGCTGTCACCCGGCTGACAGCGGCGTTTTCTCCTGGATCGTGCCTGGTAAGTACGGCCTTCCTTGCTGGCGGCAACGTTTTTCCGTGCGTATTTTCGAGGATCGGAAGGGGTGGAGACCGGCCCGAGGAGGGCTCGGATCCACTCCAGCGGAAAAGAGGAGAAGCATGTCCATCATCGAGACCGAGGCGACGCTGCACGTGGCGCACCGCGACAATCACACGCACCGCGATGTGAACGGTGGCTGGCTGCGCCCCGCGGTGTTCGGCGCGATGGACGGACTGGTCTCCAATCTGGCGCTGATGACCGGTGTCGCGGGCGGCGCGGTCTCCCAGCACACTCTTGTGATCACCGGGCTGGCGGGACTCGCGGCGGGCGCCTTCTCGATGGCCGCGGGCGAGTACACCTCGGTGGCCTCGCAGCGGGAGCTGGTCCAGGCGGAGCTGGATGTGGAGCGCCGGGAACTGCGCAGCCATCCGGCCGACGAGATGGAAGAGCTCGCCTCGCTGTACGAGTCGCGGGGCGTGGCGCCCGAGCTGGCCCGCGAGGTCGCCAGGCAGCTCTCGAAGGATCCCGTGCAGGCCCTGGAGATCCACGCGCGCGAGGAGCTCGGGATAGACCCGGACGATCTGCCGTCACCGCTGGTCGCCGCCGTGTCGTCGTTCGGCTCCTTCGCCCTGGGCGCGCTGCTTCCGGTACTGCCGTATCTGCTGGGCGCCACCGCGCTGTGGCCCGCGTTGCTTCTCGCGCTGATCGGGCTGTTCTCCTGCGGCGCGCTGGTGGCGCGAGTGACCGCGCGTAGCTGGTGGTACAGCGGACTGCGTCAGCTCGTCCTCGGCGGGACGGCCGCGGCGCTCACCTACGGGCTGGGTGCGGCATTCGGCGCGGCGCTCTGACCTGCGGGAATCCTATGGAGAGCCGGGCGGCGGATCATCCGCCGGCGCCGCCAGGAGGGAACGCCGGCCTGTGACACATCTCCCCAAGCGCTTGCGTCCTCCGAATGAGACACTATTCTTCGGCGCCCATATGTAGCCGTTACCCGGCGGTTTCGAATCCTTAATCACCGGGCATGAGCCGTAGGCGCTGCGGGCAACGAAGCCTACTTCGCCAAGCCGATCGGACGACGATCTGTCCGTCTGCGTCCCTCATCCACCGCTTTGCGCGGTGTCCGCATGTTGGAATGAGCTATCCGCTTCCTGAGAAGCCGCCCATCATGTAACCTGCACGAAATTTCTCGGAGGGCCAGCGTCGTCCCTCGGTACCGCATATGCCACGACGACGACGGGAGAGCCAATGCGTTCCGACGCCTGGTCGCCCATGGACGGTCGCCCCGCCTCGCAGGGGATGTACGACCCCCGTAACGAACACGACGCCTGTGGTGTCGGGTTCGTGGCCACCCTCACCGGTGTACCCAGCCACGCGCTGGTGGAGCAGGCGCTGACCGTACTGCGCAATCTTGAGCACCGCGGCGCCACCGGCTCCGAACCCGACTCCGGCGACGGCGCCGGGATACTCCTCCAGGTACCGGACGCCTTCCTGCGCGAGGTCGCCGGATTCGAGCTGCCCGAGGCCGGTTCGTACGCCGTCGGCATCGGCTTCCTGCCCGCCGGCGACGCCACGGCGGCCGTCTCGCGGATCGAGACGATCGCCGCCGAAGAGGGCCTGACCGTCCTCGGCTGGCGCGAGGTCCCCGTCGCACCCGAGATGCTCGGCGCCACCGCCCGCTCGACGATGCCGGCCTTCCGCCAGCTCTTCGTCACGGACGGCGCCAGCACCGGCATCGTCCTGGACCGCAAGGCGTTCCTGCTGCGCAAGCGCGCCGAGCGCGAGGCCGGGATCTACTTCCCGTCGCTCTCCGCCCGCACGATCGTCTACAAGGGCATGCTCACCACCGGCCAGCTTGAGCCGTTCTTCCCGGACCTCTCCGACCGCCGCTTCGCGACCGCGATCTCGCTGGTCCACTCGCGGTTCTCCACGAACACCTTCCCGAGCTGGCCGCTCGCCCACCCGTACCGCTTCGTCGCGCACAACGGTGAGATCAACACGGTCAAGGGCAACCGCAACTGGATGCGCGCCCGTGAGTCCCAGCTCGGCTCCGCTCTCTTCGGCACCGAGAAGCTGGAGCGGATCTTCCCGATCTGCACACCCGACGCCTCCGACTCGGCCACCTTCGACGAGGTCCTTGAGCTGATCCACCTCGGCGGCCGGTCGCTGCCGCACTCCGTGCTGATGATGGTCCCCGAGGCGTGGGAGAACCACGACTCCATGGACCCGGCCCGGCGCGCCTTCTACCAGTTCCACGCCACGATGATGGAGCCCTGGGACGGTCCGGCCTGTGTCACCTTCACCGACGGCACCCAGGTCGGCGCGGTCCTCGACCGCAACGGTCTGCGGCCCGGCCGCTACTGGGTGACCGACGAAGGACTGGTCGTCCTCTCCTCCGAGGTCGGCGTCCTCGACATCGACCCGGCCAAGGTCGTCCGCAAGGGCCGCCTCCAGCCGGGCCGGATGTTCCTCGTCGACACCGCCGAGCACCGCATCATCGAGGACGACGAGATCAAGGCGTCCCTCGCCGCCGAGAAGCCCTACCAGGACTGGCTGGGAGCCGGCGAGATCGAGCTGGAGGACCTGCCCGAGCGCGAGCACATCGTGCACACCCACGCCTCGGTCACCCGCCGCCAGCAGACCTTCGGCTACACCGAGGAAGAGCTGCGCGTCCTGCTCGCCCCGATGGCCCGCGCCGGCGCCGAGCCCATCGGCTCCATGGGCACGGACTCGCCGATCGCCGCGCTCTCCGCGCGGCCCAGGCTGCTCTTCGACTACTTCACCCAGCTCTTCGCCCAGGTCACCAACCCGCCGCTGGACGCCATCCGCGAGGAACTCGTCACCTCGCTGCGCTCCTCCCTCGGCCCGCAGGGCAATCTGCTGGAGCCGACCGCCGCGTCCTGCCGCAGCGTCACCCTGCCCTTCCCCGTGATCGACAACGACGAGCTGGCCAAGCTCGTCCACATAAACGCCGACGGCGACATGCCGGGCATGAAGGCCGCCACGCTCTCCGGGCTCTACCGGGTCGGCGACGGCGGAGAGGGCCTCGCCGCCCGGATCGAGGAGATCTGTGCCGAGACCGACGGCGCGATCGAGAGCGGCGCCCGGATCATCGTCCTCTCCGACCGGCACTCGGACGCCGAGCACGCGCCCATCCCCTCTCTGCTGCTCACCGCCGCCGTGCACCACCACCTCATCCGCACCAAGCAGCGCACCCAGGTGGGCCTGCTGGTCGAGGCCGGTGACGTCCGCGAGGTGCACCATGTGGCCCTGCTCATCGGATACGGCGCCGCCGCCGTCAACCCGTACCTCGCCATGGAGTCCGTCGAGGACCTCGTCCGCGCCGGTACGTTCATCGAGGGCCTGGCGCCCGAGCAGGCGATCCGCAACCTGATCTACGCGCTCGGCAAGGGCGTCCTCAAGGTGATGTCCAAGATGGGCATCTCCACCGTCGCCTCCTACCGGGGCGCGCAGGTCTTCGAGGCCGTCGGCCTGGACCAGGCGTTTGTCGACAAGTACTTCAACGGCACCGCCACCAAGATCGGCGGCGCCGGTCTCGATGTCGTCGCCACCGAGGTCGCCGCCCGGCACGCCAAGGGCTATCCGGCGTCCGGGATCTCCGCGAGCCACCGCAAGCTGGAGATCGGCGGCGAGTACCAGTGGCGCCGCGAGGGCGAGCCGCACCTCTTCGACCCGGAGACCGTCTTCCGGCTCCAGCACGCCACCCGCTCACGCCGTTACGACATCTTCAAGAAGTACACCGGCCGTGTGAACGAGCAGTCCGAGCGGCTGATGACACTGCGCGGCCTGTTCAACCTCGCCTCGGACCGGACACCGATCTCCATCGACGAGGTCGAGCCGGCCTCCGAGATCGTCAAGCGCTTCTCCACCGGCGCCATGTCGTACGGCTCGATCTCCCGCGAGGCACACGAAACCCTCGCCATCGCCATGAACCAGCTCGGCGCCAAGTCCAACACCGGCGAGGGCGGCGAGGACGCGGACCGGCTGTACGACCCGGCCCGCCGCTCCTCCATCAAGCAGGTCGCCTCCGGCCGCTTCGGCGTCACCAGCGAATACCTGGTCAACGCGGACGACATCCAGATCAAGATGGCGCAGGGCGCGAAGCCCGGCGAAGGCGGCCAGCTTCCCGGCCACAAGGTCTATCCGTGGGTCGCCAAGACCCGGCACTCCACACCCGGTGTCGGTCTGATCTCTCCGCCGCCGCACCACGACATCTACTCCATCGAGGATCTCGCCCAGCTCATCCACGACCTCAAGAACGCCAACCCCGGCGCCCGCATCCATGTGAAGCTGGTCTCCGAGGTCGGTGTCGGCACCGTCGCCGCGGGCGTCTCCAAGGCCCACGCCGATGTCGTACTGATCTCCGGACACGACGGCGGCACCGGCGCGTCCCCGCTGACCAGCCTCAAGCACGCCGGCGGTCCCTGGGAGCTGGGCCTCGCCGAGACCCAGCAGACCCTGCTGCTCAACGGCCTGCGCGACCGGATCGTCGTCCAGACCGACGGCCAGCTCAAGACCGGCCGTGACGTGGTCATCGCCGCGCTCCTCGGCGCCGAGGAGTTCGGTTTCGCGACCGCGCCGCTCGTCGTCTCCGGCTGCGTCATGATGCGCGTCTGTCACCTGGACACCTGTCCGGTCGGTATCGCCACCCAGAACCCGGTGCTGCGCGAGCGGTTCTCCGGCAAGGCCGAGTACATCGTCAACTTCTTCGAGTTCATCGCCGAGGAGGTCCGTGAACTCCTCGCCGAGCTGGGCTTCCGCACCCTCGAAGAGGCCGTCGGCCACGCCGAACTGCTGGACACCGAGCGGGCCGTGAACCACTGGAAGGCCCAGGGCCTCGACCTCAGGCCGCTCTTCCATGTGCCGGCCCTGCCCGACAACGCCGTACGCCACCGCGTGATCAGCCAGGACCACGGCCTGGAGAAGGCCCTGGACAACCAGCTCATCAAGCTCGCCGCCGACGCCCTCGGCGCCGACAGTGCCGAGGCCGCGCAGCCCGTGCGCGCCCAGATCGGGATCCGCAACATCAACCGCACCGTGGGCACCATGCTCGGCCACGAGGTGACCAAGAAGTTCGGCGGCGCGGGCCTGCCCGACGACACCATCGACATCACCTTCACCGGATCGGCCGGCCAGTCCTTCGGCGCCTTCCTGCCGCGCGGCGTGACACTGCGGCTGGAGGGCGACGCCAACGACTACGTCGGCAAGGGCCTCTCCGGCGGCCGGATCGTCGTCCGTCCCGACCGCGGCGCCGACCATCTCGCGGAGTTCTCCACCATCGCGGGCAACACCATCGCCTACGGCGCGACCGGCGGCGAGCTGTTCCTCCGCGGCCGCACCGGCGAGCGCTTCTGCGTCCGCAACTCCGGCGCCACCGTCGTCTCCGAAGGCGTGGGCGACCACGGCTGCGAGTACATGACCGGCGGCCACGCCGTGGTCCTCGGCGAGACCGGACGCAACTTCGCCGCCGGTATGTCCGGCGGCACCGCGTACGTCATCGACCTCGACCCGGACAACGTCAACGCGGGGAATCTGGCGGCCGTCGAGCCGCTCGACGACTCCGACAAGCAGTGGCTGCACGCCGTGGTGCACCGCCACCAGGAGGAGACGGGCTCCACCGTCGCCGGAAAGCTCCTCGCCGAGTGGGACACCGCGGTGGACCGCTTCAGCAAGATCATTCCGACCACGTACAAGGCAGTGCTCGCCGCCAAGGACGCCGCCGAGCTGGCCGGTCTCTCGGAGACCGAGACCACCGAGAAGATGATGGAGGCGGCGACCCATGGCTGACCCGAAGGGCTTTCTCACCACCGGGCGCGAGGTCGCCCCGACCCGTCCCGTCGAGGAGCGCGTCAAGGACTGGAACGAGGTCTACGTTCCGGGCTCGCTGCTCCCGATCATCAGCAAGCAGGCCGGCCGCTGCATGGACTGCGGCATTCCGTTCTGTCACAACGGCTGTCCGCTGGGGAATCTGATCCCCGAGTGGAACGACTACGCGTACCGCGAGGACTGGACGGCGGCGAGCGAGCGGCTGCACGCCACCAACAACTTCCCGGAGTTCACCGGCCGGCTCTGTCCCGCACCCTGCGAGTCCGCGTGCGTGCTCGCCATCAACCAGCCCGCCGTCACCATCAAGAACGTCGAAGTCTCCATCATCGACAAGGCGTGGGACAGCGGCGACGTCACTCCGCAGCCGCCCGAGCGGCTCTCCGGCAAGACCGTCGCCGTCATCGGCTCGGGCCCGGCGGGCCTGGCCGCCGCCCAGCAGCTCACCCGGGCGGGACACACCGTCGCGGTGTACGAGCGGGCCGACCGCATCGGCGGACTCCTGCGCTACGGCATCCCCGAGTTCAAGATGGAGAAGGTGCACATCAACCGGCGCATCGAGCAGATGCGCGCGGAAGGCACCAAGTTCCGCACCGAGGTCGAGGTCGGCCGCGACATCGACGCGGCGAAGCTCCGCAAGCGGTACGACGCCGTGGTCATCGCGGCCGGCGCGACGGTCTCGCGCGACCTGCCCGTCCCCGGCCGTGAGCTGAAGGGCATCCATTTCGCGATGGAGTACCTGCCGCTCTCCAACAAGGTGCGGGAAGGCGATCTGACGGTCTCGCCGATCACCGCCGAAGGCAAGCACGTGGTGGTCATCGGCGGCGGCGACACCGGCGCGGACTGCGTCGGCACGGCCCACCGCCAGGGCGCCGCCTCCGTCACCCAGTTGGAGATCATGCCGCGGCCCAGCGACGAGCGGCCCGGCCACCAGCCGTGGCCGACCTTCCCCATGCTCTACAAGGTCACCTCCGCGCACGAGGAGGGCGGTGAGCGGCTCTACTCCGTCTCCACCACCCACTTCGAGGGCGACGAGGACGGCAATGTCCAGTCGCTGCACCTCATCGAGGTCGAGTTCACCAACGGCAAGCTGGAGCAGAAGCCGGGCACCGAACGCTCGATCCCGGCGCAGCTCGTCACGCTCGCCATGGGCTTCACCGGCACGGACCAGGAGAACGGACTGGTCGAGCAGTTCGGCCTGGAGCTCGACGAGCGCGGCAACATCGCGCGGGACGCGGACTTCGCGACCAATGTGCCCGGTGTGTATGTCGCCGGTGACGCGGGCCGCGGCCAGTCACTGATCGTCTGGGCCATCGCGGAGGGCCGCTCGGCCGCCCGCGGCGTGGACCGCCATCTCACGGGCGCCAGCGATCTGCCGGCCCCGATCCGTCCGACGGACCGCGCTCTGACAGTCTGATCCCACCGTCGGCCGCTCCTCGTGAGCGGCCGGCCCGAAGAGACGTCCCGTACAACGGCGTACGGGCGGTGTCGGCCCGGGGAACGCTCCCGGGCCCTCCGCAGGACGCGGCGCCTGCCCCCAGTCCCCGACCGGACCGACGGCAGGCGCCGTGGCATGTGGCCCAGGACCCGCCGCGGCTACGCCGGACCGGCCGTCAGCGCGGATGTCTTGAGCACCACCAGCACGATCAGCAGGACCAGCAGCGCCGTACCCGCCGCGACCTGGACCGCCGTCCGGTGCTTCGCCGGGCCGTAGGCGAGCGCCAGTGTCACCGCGCCGCCCGCCAGCAGCCCGCCCAAGTGTCCCTCCCACGAAGCGAAGCCGGCGGAGATCAGCATCCAGATCAGAAAGCCCGCCATGAAGCGGTTCACTTCACGCATGTCGTGATGCAGCCTGCGGTGCGTGACATAGAACGCCGCTCCGAGACCGAACAGCGCTCCCGAGGCGCCCACCACGGTGTCCAGCGGCGCGATCAGATACACCAGCACCGAACCGCCGAGCGCGGACAGCAGATACACCGCGAGATAGCGGGCCCGTCCCAACTGCTCCTCCGCTAAGCGCCCCAGACTCCACAACGCGAACATGTTGAAGATGACGTGCGTCACCCAGAAGCCGCCCTCGGTGGCGGGCATGTGCAGAAACGCGCCGGTGATCAGCCGGTACCACTCGCCGTCGGCCACACCGACCGTCCGCAGCTCCGGGAAGCCCGGCTCGTACAGATACGCGGCGCCGTCCGGGCCCACCATGCCCCGGCCGAGCATGCCAAAGCGGTCGACGAGCTCCGGCCTGGCCAGCTCGGCCAGATAGACCAGGACATTGACCGCGATCAGCGCGATCGTCACCACCGGAGCGGAAACCCCGGACACCCGGCCGCCGAAGACCGTACGCGCCTGCCGGACCGACCTCTGTCCCTCCCGTACGCACTCCACGCACTGATGGCCGACAGCGGCCTCCCGCATGCAGTCCGGGCATATGTACCGGTCGCACCGCGCACAGCGCACGTATGTCTCGTACGTGGGATGGCGATAACAGGTGGTGACAGCGGCCTCCATGGCCGGCTCCTTCATGACGGGTCGGACAGCGAGCCGGTGGGGCGGCGCCGATCAAGTTAGCGAACCGCACTGACAGCGCACCACCGGCGCCGGCTCGTCCGGGCGGGCATCGCGGCGCCGTCCCTCGCGTAACCTCGACGACGCCCGAGCGTCCACCGGATGGAAAGCCTGTTGGGGGTCCTGTCATGACGCCACGCGTCCTGCGTGCCGAAGGACGGCCGGCGATGCCGTGGAAGAACGGCGGCGGAGTCACCCGCGAGATCGCGTCCTGGCCCGAGGACGCCGGCTCCGGCGGCTCCGGCGGCTTCGGCGGTTTCGACTGGCGGATCAGTCTCGCGGAGGTCGCGGCCGACGGTCCTTTCTCCGCCTTTCCCGGTGTCGACCGGACACTGACCGTGGTCGAGGGCGCCGGCCTGGACCTCACCGTCGACGGCGGACGCCGGCTCGCCGCCGAGCGCTACGCGCCGCTGCGCTTTCCCGGCGATCTGCCCGCCGACTGCGTGCTGCGGGCGGGACCGGTGGTCAACGTCAATGTCATGTGCCGCAGAGGCCGTACGACCGCGGTGATCGCGGTCGTACAGGGCAGCCGCCAGCTCGTCGTGCCACCGGGAGCGACCGTCGTGGCAGTCGCCCTGGAGGGTCCGACGGCGCTCGGGGACTCCATCCTGGCCCGCTACGACGCGGCGGTCCTCACTCCGGGAGAGCCGGGCGCCGGACCGGCGACGCTGCGCACCGGAGGATGCGCGGCACTCGTCACGCTCCGGCCCGCCTGAACGCGGAACCGGTACGCCGGCCGGTCGGGCCCGGCTCGAAAAGCCGGGCCGAAAAGCAGACAGAAGATGTCCGGTATCCACGGTTGGCTGGGACCATGAATCTCACCTGGGCGGATTTCCGGTCCGCGGAGCCGGTCTTCGCCGATACCGTGCGAGAGCGGTTCGAGAAGCACACCCACCATGTCCTGGCGACACTCCGCAAGGACGGTTCGCCGCGGGTCACCGGGCTCGAAGTGTTCTTCCGCTTCGGTGAGCTGTGGCTCGGCATGATGCCGCATTCCCGCAAGGCCGAGGACCTGCTGCGCGATCCGCGCTTCGCCGTCCAGGCGAACCCGGGTGAAGGCGACGGTATGGAGAGCGGCGACGCCCGGGTCGGCGGCCGGGCGGTGGAGGTGACCGACGAGAGCGTGATCGCCCGGTTCGTCGCGGAGGCCGGGCCGCCGCTGCCCTTCCATCTCTTCCGCGTCGAGCTCTCCGAGGTCGTACAGACCCGGGTCGAGGGCGAGGAGCTGGTGGTACGGGTCTGGCGGCCGGGCCGCTCCCTGCGCACCGTACGGCGCGGAAACGGCGACAGCCCGGCGCGCGTGGACCCGTGATCACCGGACCCGGCGGCCCCGGGACGCCGGGCTCGCCGGTGCTCACGGGCCGCCGCTGCCCGCGATCATCCGGCGCTCCGGCCGCCGGGCATCCGCGATCACCCGAGTGCCCGGGTCAACCGGCCCGTGCCCCTCGACGTCCGGCCGACGTGGCGTGCTAGGCTGACTCCGTTGCAGTTTTGGTACCCATGAACTTTATGTGCGCCTGACGGGAATGTTCCTCAGGCGCATTATTGTTTTCGCCGGCTTCTCCGGATGGGGCTCAATGCGGCGACGAGGAATTCGTAAAGTGCGGATTTCCGGCTCTGCACCTGTTTTAGGAGAATGACATGGCTACTGGCACCGTGAAGTGGTTCAACTCGGAAAAGGGCTTCGGCTTCATTGAGCAGGACGGCGGCGGCGCCGACGTCTTCGCCCACTACTCCAACATCGCCACCCAGGGCTTCCGCGAGCTCCAGGAGGGCCAGAAGGTCTCGTTCGACGTCACGCAGGGCCAGAAGGGCCCGCAGGCGGAGAACATCGTCCCGGCCTAATTTCCGGACGTGTACCTCGCAGCCGGGGCCCGCACCGTGCAGGTGCGGGCCCCGGCTCGCGCTGTCCTCAGGCCCAGGAAGGCTTTTTTCCGAATGACTCGATCCGAACGCCCGGCCCGTGCTGCCCGACCCGCCGGCAAGCGCCCGGTGAATTCCCGCGCCAACGGACCGGCGAAAGGCTCGGCGAAAACTCCCGCCCGCCGCGCGTCCGTACGCCCGCAGGAATTCACGCTGCCGGAGACCATCACCCCCGCACTGCCCGCCGTCGAGGCGTTCGACGAGCTGGACATGCCCGGCGGCCTGCTGAAGACCCTCACGGCCCAGGGCGTGACCGACCCGTTTCCCATCCAGGGCGCGACCCTGCCGAACTCCCTCGCGGGCCGGGACATCCTCGGCCGCGGGCGTACCGGCTCCGGCAAGACCCTCGCCTTCGGCCTGGCGCTGCTCGCGCGTACCGCCGGCCGGCGCGCCGAGCCCCGCGCGCCGCTCGCGCTGGTGCTCGTGCCCACGCGTGAGCTGGCCCAGCAGGTGACCGACGCGCTCACGCCGTACGCGACCGCGGTGAACCTGAAGCTGGCCACGGTGGTCGGCGGCCTCTCGATCAGCAAGCAGGCCGGCGCGCTGCGGCGCGGCGCCGAGGTGCTGGTCGCGACGCCCGGACGGCTCAAGGACCTCATCGAGCGCGGCGACTGCCGGCTCGACCGGGTCTCGATCACCGTGCTCGACGAGGCCGACCAGATGGCCGACATGGGCTTCATGCCGCAGGTCACGGCGCTGCTCAAGCAGGTCGAGCCGGACGGTCAGCGGATGCTGTTCTCGGCGACCCTGGACCGCAATATCGACCGGCTCGTCCGGCTGTATCTGACGGACCCGGTCGTCCACTCCGTCGACCCGTCCCAGGGCGCGGTCACCACGATGGAGCACCATGTGCTGTATGTGGCGGACGAGACCGACAAGAAGGCCGTCACCGCACGGATCGCGGCGCGCGACGGCCGGGTGCTGCTCTTCCTGGACACCAAGCGGTCGGTGGACCGGCTGGTGAAGCGGCTGCTGGCCAGCGGCGTACGGGCCGCCGGGCTGCACGGCGGCCGCTCCCAGCCGCAGCGCAACCGGACCCTCGACCAGTTCAAGAGCGGCCAGGTCACCGCGCTCGTCGCGACCAATGTCGCGGCCCGTGGCATCCATGTCGACGATCTCGATCTCGTGGTGAACGTCGACCCGCCGGTGGACCACAAGGACTATCTGCACCGTGGCGGACGCACCGCCCGTGCGGGCGAGTCCGGCAGCGTGGTGACACTGGTACTGCCCGAGCAGCGGCGCGAGATGACCCGGCTGATGTCCGACGCAGGCATCGCACCCAGATCGGCGCGGATCAAGTCCACGGACGAGGAGCTGGCGCGGCTCACCGGCGCGCGGGAGCCCTCCGGGATCGCCGTCACCATCGAGGTGCCCCAGCCCGCCGCGCAGACGAAGCAGAAGCCGAGGACGACGTCACGTCCGGCGCGCAAGGGCACGGGCACCGGCGGTGGCTCGGCCGCCGGCGGCGGCGCTCCCCGGCTGGGCGGCGCCGCACGCGGCGGCCGTGGACGGCGGGGCCGTCCGGGCCGAGGCGCCGAAGGCGGCCGCCGCACCGCGGCCTGACCCCGGACCGCCCGCGACACGGACACCGGTCCGCGCCCGCGGACCAGGACGAAAGCCCGGCACCGCGCCTCGCGCGCCGCCGGGCTTTCGTGCGTCCCGCCGGGGTGCGGAACATCAGCCACAGCCGCTCCGCCGTGGGACGTCCGGCGACGCTATCGTTGCCTCGCATGATCCACACCGAGATCGAGGTCACCGCGGAGTTGGTCCGGGATCTGCTGCGCGACCAGCACCCCGGCCTGGCCGATCGCCCGCTGAGGTTCGGTGCGCGTGGCTGGGACAGTCAGATGTGGCGGCTCGGCGACGACCTCGCCGTCCGGTTGCCCTGGGCGACACAGTCCGCGGACGCGCTGCTGCGCAAGGAGCACGCCTGGCTGCCCGTGCTCGCCCCGCACCTTCCTCTCCAGGTCCCTGTCCCGCAGCACCTCGGCGAGCCCTCCGAGCGGTTTCCGCGCTCCTGGATCGTGACCACCTGGGTGCCGGGCGCGCCCGCCGACCAGGCCCCCGCCACGCGCGCCGAGGAGGCGGCCGACACCTTGGCCGCCTTCCTGACGGCGCTGCACCGCCCCGCCCCGGACGGGGCGCCCGCCGGTCGTGGCCGCGGAGGGCCGCTGGCCGACTACGCCGAGCAGTTCGCCGAGCAGCTCAACTCCGCTACTGAGCTGGGCTTGATCCCGGACCCGGACGCCGTCCGCGCGGTCTGGGAAGACGCCGCCGCCGCGCCCGGCTGGGCGGGCCCGGCACTGTGGCTCCATGGCGACCTGCATCCGGCCAACGTTCTCACCGCGGACGGCACCTTCTGCGGCGTGATCGACTTCGGCGACCTCTGCGCGGGCGATCCGGCCTGCGACCTCGCCGCTCCTTGGGTACTGCTGCCGGACGGCGCCGCCGACCGTTTCCATGCGGCCTATCAGCCGACCCCGGACGCCGCGACCTTGCGTCGCGCCCGCGGCTGGGCGGTGCTGCGCGCTCTCGTCTGTGTCCTCGTCGGAGACGCCGGTGTCCACGGCCGCCCCGGTGGCAAGCCCACCTGGGGCCCGCCCGCTCACGCCACGCTGCGACGCCTCATCGCGACGGCCCGCTGAACGACCGGCCCGCTGAACGACCGGCCCGCTGAACGACGGCCCGCTGAACGACCGGGCCGAGCAGGCCGCCCGTCAGGGCTGCCGGGGTGACGGTTCGCCGGTGGATTCCGCGTCCCGCTCCTGTCCGGTCGTGGCGGACCAGCTCGCGAGCAGCTTCAGGCCGTCCTCGGCGGCGGTTCCGGGTGGCGCGCTGTAGACGACCACGCTCAGGCCGCTTTCGTCCGGCAGGCTCATGGTCTCCTGATCGAGTTCCAGGTCGCCGACGAGCGGATGGTGGAGGAGTTTCGTGCTCTGGCGGAAGACATGCACGTCCTGGGATCCCCACATCACGCGGAAGGCGTCGCTGCGGGTGGACAGTTCACCGATCAGGTTCGACAGGTCCCGGTCGTAGGGGTTCTTCCCCGCCTCGATGCGCAGCGCGCCCACGGCGAAGCGCGCCATGCGCTCCCAGTCGGTGTAGAACCGCCTGGCCGCGGCGTTGAGGAACGCGAACCGGGCGACGTTCGCCCCGCAGGTCGGGTCGGCGTACATCTCCGAGTACAGGGCCCGGCCCAGCCGGTTGGCGGCCAGCGTGTCGAGGCGGTTGTTCATCACGTACGCGGGCAGCTCCGGCATGCCTTCGACGATCCGCGCGACGCTCGGCCGCACCGTCGGCCGGACCTCCCGCCGGGTCCGCGCGGCGGGCACCGGTCCCGCGGCGCGGGCGAGGTCGTACAGGTACATGCGCTCGGTGTCGCCGAGCCGCAGGGCCTGGGCGAGGGCGTCCAGCACGCTGTCGGAGACACCTCTGAGATTGCCGCGCTCCAGGCGCGTGTAGTACTCGACGCTCACCCCGGCGAGCGTCGCGACCTCACCGCGGCGCAGTCCTGGCACCCGCCGCTGACCGTACACCGGCAGACCCGCCTGCTCGGGAGTGATCTTGTCGCGGCGGGAGCGGAGGAATGAGCTGACTGCGTCCCGGTGGTCCATGAGGACAGCGTAGGCAGACCGCGCGGCGGGTGGGGGACCCTGCCAGTACCCCTCACAGCGAAGACTCCTCCGGCACGGCCGTCTCCCGTTGCATGGTGCGTGCCCCGGTCCTCCGGGGCCCGACCGGTGCGAGGACGTACGCGCCCCGGTCGGCCGACCGTCTCCCGAGCGAGGACCGCCATGACCGGCAAGAGCCCGACGATCACCTTGAACAACGGCGTCCGGATGCCCGCCCTGGGCCTCGGCGTCTACCAGAGCACCCCTCAGGAAACCGCCGGCGCGGTGGCGACCGCGCTGCGCGAGGGCTACCGCCTGATCGACACCGCCGCCGCGTACTTCAACGAGAAGGAGGTCGGCGAGGGCATCATCCGCTCCGGCGTCGACCGCGACGAGGTCTTCGTCACCACCAAGCTGTGGCTGACCGACTACGGCTACGACACCACTCTGCGCGCCTTCGACACCAGCCTGGCCGGCCTCGGCCTGGACCACCTGGATCTCTACCTGCTCCACTGGCCGGTCCCCGCCTCGTTCGACGAGACGGTGGCCTCCTGGCGGGCGGCTCAGAAGCTGCTCGCCGACGGCCGTGTGCGCGCCATCGGCGTCAGCAACCACAAGACCGAGCACCTGCGCCGCCTCATCGACCGCACCGGCGTGGTGCCCGCTGTCAACCAGGTCGAACTCCACCCGTACTTCGCGCAGCGCGCGCTGCGCGAGGCCGCCGCCGAACTCGGCGTCGTCACCCAGGCATGGTCCCCGCTGGGCGGAGTGAACATGTACTGGGAGGACGGCCGCAACGCGGCCAGGAACCCGCTCGATCACCCCACCGTCACCGAGATCGCCGCCCGGTACGGCAAGACGGCGGCCCAGGTCGTGCTGCGCTGGCATCTGGAGCACGGCCTGTCCGCGATCCCGAAGTCCGTCCGCCCGCACCGCATCGCGGAGAACTTCGACGTCTTCGACTTCGCGCTCACGGCCGACGAGGTCGCGGCGGTCGACGCGATCGACACCGGAGTGCGCGGCGGGCCCGACCCCGACGCGGTGGGGCCCGCCGACTTCAGCTGAGTCGCCGCCTCGCGCCTCGCTCCGGCGCTGCCCGCGGAGCCGATCGGCTCCCGGCGGACGGCCGTCGGCACGACCGCCGGAGGCCCGCGCGACTCCAGGTCACAGCCGCGGCCGGGCCCGAGAGGGCTCGGCCGCCGGTTTTCGTCCGACGGCCGGTACGGCTCCGCCCGGCCGGTGTACGGCGCGCGAAGGTCCCACGGCGGCCGGTTAACTTCCCGGAAATTCCCTGGAGTTGGCATTGACGTGTACGCGTCTACGCGCGTCATCATGGTGCTCATGCGAATTCCCCCACGTATCGCCGCCCTCGGCGGCCTCGCGGCCCTGGCCTCCACGCTCCTTGTCGGCGGAGTCTCCGCCACCGCTACCGCCGCTCCCTCCGCGGTCGGCAGCATCTGCTACTCCAAGCTGCCGACCCAGGCGCACCACACCCTCGACCTCATCGAGGCCGGCGGCCCCTACCCGTACTCGCAGGACGGAGGCGTCTTCCAGAACCGGGAGCGTCTGCTGCCGAGCCAGTCGAGCGGCTACTACCACGAGTACACCGTCGTCACGCCGGGCTCTCCGGACCGTGGCGCCCGCCGCATCATCACGGGCAACAAGAACAACGAGGACTACTACACCTCCAACCACTACGCGTCGTTCTCCCTCGTCAACTACGGCTGCTGAGCGGAAGGTAATCTCCGCCTCATGACGGTGACGTATGTGATCGACGGGGCGGAGGTCACCGACCTCGATCGCTTCTGGCAGGTGATCGGCGCGGCCGTGAACGGGCCCGGCGGATATTTCGGGCGGAATCTCGACGCGCTCGCGGACTGTCTGCACGGCGGGTACGGAACGCCCGACGACGGCGACTTCGTCATCGAATGGCGCCGGCACGAACTCTCCCGCAGGTCACTCGGCCAGGAGGAGACCGCGCGTACGCTCCAGCGGCGGCTGGCGCGTGCGCATCCCGACAACAGGGCCGCTCTCCAGGCCCGGCTGGACGAAGTCCGGGCGGGCCGGGGGAGCACCGTCTTCGACGAGCTGGTGAGGCTCATCGAGGAGGAAGCGCCCGGGGTGCTGCGGCTGAACTGATCAGGTGTCACGGATCGGTTCGGCCGCGGTGGCGGTCGCCACGGACCACCGCTCGGCCCGGGACCGGGCCGCCCGGCCCCCGGCGCTCGCCTCGGCGGATCCGTCACCAGCGGCGCGAAGCACGCGAGTTCGCGGAATCCTGGAGCTGGAACAGTCGTGATCCTGGCTCCGCCACCACTGATGCTCTCGTGGCCCCGGCCGGACACCTCGCTCCGTTACCGTGCGCCCGGATCGACGACCGGTGCGAGAAGGAGTGAGCGATGAACACGGCGGGGGTCCCGGCGGGGGCGGGCGCGATGAAGCGGCGCCTCGGTGTGCCTGACGCCGTGATGATCGGCTTGGGCTCCATGATCGGGGCCGGGATCTTCGCCGCGCTCGGCCCCGCCGCCGGCGCCGCCGGTTCCGGTCTGCTGATCGCTCTGGCCCTGGCCGCGGTCGTGGCCTACTGCAACGCGATGTCCTCGGCCCGGCTGGCCGCCCTGTATCCGCGGTCCGGCGGTACCTACGTCTACGGCCGTGAACGCCTGGGCGACTTCTGCGGCTACCTCGCCGGCTGGGCGTTCGTCGTCGGCAAGACCGCCTCCTGCGCGGCCATGGCCCTCACGGTCGGTGCCTACCTGTGGCCGGGCCAGGCGCACGCGCTGGCGGTGGCCGCCGTGCTGGCGCTGACCGCGGTGAACTACACCGGGGTGCGGAAGTCCGCGCTCCTCACCCGAGTCATCGTCGCGGGCGTCCTGGCCGTGCTCGCCGCTGTGGCCGTCGCCGCACTGACCTCCGCCGCCGCGGACGCCTCGCGGCTGGACATCGGCGCGGACGCCACCGTCGGCGGGGTGCTCCAGGCAGCGGGACTGCTGTTCTTCGCCTTCGCCGGATACGCCCGCATCGCCACTCTCGGCGAGGAGGTCCGGGACCCCGCCCGCGCCATCCCCCGCGCCATCCCGATCGCGCTCGGCATCACCCTCGCCGTCTACGCCCTCGTCGCCACCGCCGTCCTCACTGTGCTGGGCTCCGGCGGACTGGCGGACGCCACCGCCCCGCTGCCGGACGCCGCACGGGCCGCGGGCGCCGACTGGCTGTCGCCGGTCGTCCGCGTGGGTGGTGCCGTCGCCGCGCTCGGCTCACTGCTCGCGCTGATCCTCGGGGTCTCCCGCACCACTCTGGCGATGGCCCGGGACGGGCACCTGCCGCACCTCCTGGCGGCCGTCCACCCTCGATTCGGGGTCCCGCACCGCGCCGAACTGGCTGTCGGCGCCGTCGTCGCCGTACTGGCCGCGACCATCGACGTACGCGGGGTGATCGGCTTCTCCTCCTTCGGCGTCCTGGCCTACTACGCCGTCGCCAACGCCTCCGCCTGGACCCTCACCCGGGAAGAGGGCCGGCCGAACCGCCTTGTCCCGGTCATCGGCCTGGCCGGCTGCGCGGCCCTTGCCTTCGCGCTGCCGCCGGTCACTGTCATTTCCGGCGCCGTGGTCCTGATGCTCGGAGCTGCCGTCTACGGCGTGCGGAAGGCCAGGACGAACGGCTCGCGCCACTGACGATTCCCCTGTCCCGGCGTCAGTCGACCGTAACCCGGTGCTCGGGTGGGCGGGGCTGAGACTGATGCCGTTCGCGGAGGCCGATCTCCTCGGAGGGTGACCGGGACGCGCGGCATCGCGTCCGTGTCTCGTGTCATGTCTCATGGCGGCGAAAGCCCGGTGTACGCCATTCCCGGCCGTCGGGCAGGACGGCGAGAGCTTCGTAGCCGTCCAGTGCCTCCAGCCACTCCCGCGCGCCGTCGCCTCGGGCGAACGCGGCGGTGGCGTAGCTGTCGGTCAGAGTCAGGCGGGGGCCGACGAGGGTGAGGGAGGCGAATGTGGTGACGGGTGTGCCACGGTGCGGGTCGAGGATGTGGGCGCCGCGTTCGGCGGTGCCGGAGGTGGCGACGGCCAGGTCGCCATGGGCGGTGACGACCGTGGCCAGTTCGCCGTGACGCAGCGGGTGCGCGATGCCGATGCGCCACGGCGTGCCGGGGGCCGGCCGGCCGCGGAGCTGGATGTCGCCGCCGCCGTTGACGCAGGTGTGGTGCGCGCCCGCGTCGTGGAGGAGCCGGGACGCGGCTTCGGTGGCCCAGCCTTTGACAAGCCCCGAGGGATCGAGGGTTCCTGCGGGGATGACGCTGAACCAGCCGTCGGTGTCGTGGGTGGCCTGTGCGCACAGGAACAGGACTTCGTGGACTTCGGGCGGGCAGTCGCCGAGACGGAGGTCGCCGCGGTCGAGGCGGCTGATGTGACTGTCGGGCCGGTAGGTGGAGAACACCGCGTCGATGCGGTGGAGCTGTCGCACGGCCTCGGCGAGGGCGTGGTGGATGGCGGGGGTCGGCTTGTCCCTGATGTCGAAGGAGAAGACGGTGCCCATGACGTGCTCGACGTGGCGCAGTCCGCGTGTGGTGTCAGTCATGGACCTGGTCCAGGGCGCTCTGGAGGGACTGGATGTAGCCCTCGCTGGTGTAGCTGGCTCCGGAGACGGCGTCGATGTGCGCGCTCTGGGCGCCGATCGCCTCCTGGCTGAGGCGGGGCAGGGCATAGGAGGCGATCTGCTGGTCGCGGCCGCTCCGGTCGGGGGCCTGGAGGACTCTGATCGAGGTGATCCTTCCCCGGGTGAGGGTGGCGGCCACCTGAACGGTCCCGTACGGGGTGTCGATGGGATCCCCGGTGAACGTGCCCGTACCGGTGGGCGTGCCCGGCGCGGTCGGGGGCGTGCTTTTATACACATTTTAAGTTACAAAAAAAAACCCTTTG